>CAMWUB010000241.1 GCA_947177345.1 uncultured Ruminococcus sp.
CCCGTTTTTTTGTTTAATGCAGAAGACGTCATACGTCATTCATCTACGTCTCGTTGGCTCGGAGATGTGTATACTAGACAGCTTAAAAATCCGCAACTTGTGGACGAACTCGGCGAGGAATATAATATAGTTGTAATTCCTGATATTGTTATCCGTGAACTCGACGGCATTAAAAAATCTAATGCCAATACACTCGGTAAGCGTGCATGGGAAATTATCAGGGGTATCGGATACGGTGAAAGGGTCATAAAAATGGAATATACCGGCGACAAGTCCATAGGGAAAGATGAAAAAATTATAGCAGTAGCCAGAAATGCCTCTGAAAAATATAACTGTGAAGTGCAGATTATTACAGATGATGCCGATTATTCCGCATTTCTTAAAGGCGACAAAACAGTAATAGCATTACCTTTAAGGGAATACATGATAACAAAACAGAAACTTGTAAACATGAAAGGTCTTCTGGAGCTGGATAAATATTACGCTTATGATTATTCTGATATTACCCCACCTGATAAAGATGAAATAAATGCTTTTCTTCCGGACGGTAACACTCTTATAATATCGGCGGTGAGAAACCGTAAATATAATTCAGAGCAGAGAAAGGCTAAAATAAAATGGCTTATAGCCAATGGTGCGGACGTTGACAAGAGAGACTGCAAACAAAGATATTTTCCGCCACTCACGCACGCTATACAGATGTCTGATTACGGAATGTTTATTTTTCTGCTTAAAGAATGCCATGCCAATCCTAATGTGGGTAGCAGAAATCCGCATGATGCCGGTAAACTCAGGCAGAAAGACATAAAACGTGAAAAAAATGAGGGAAATATGCCTCTTATGGTAGCCTCATGGGACGGAAAGGAAGATTTTGTCCGGGCTTTATGTCAGGATAAAAGAACCAGTATAAATCAACAGGACGCTAACGGATTCACAGCACTGATAAAGGCTTGTTACTGGGGATTCCTTAAATGCAGAGATATTCTTCTTGAAGCCGGTGCTGATACTAAAATTGTTGATATAGACGGTCTGACCGCTGATGACCATTATAATTTATATCTCGAAACCGGCAGAAAAAAACCATTACGCCATAACAGGAAAGGAAAACGTTAATGATTATAAATACTCGTGCCTGTATAAGCATAAATAACCGCTGTAATCTTGATTGTTTATACTGTCATTTTCATACACCTGAAAAATCAGTATATATTAAAAAATCAGATATGAATATTTTCATTGTACTTGATAATATAATCAATCATATTGAAAAATATAATATACCTGTGTTCAAACTCGGATTTGTCGGAAACGGTGAACCGCTTCTTGATTACGCTTCCTTACGTGAATATATAATATATATCGGTGATTACATCGCAGACGGCAGAATATCAGCATATACCATAACAAACGCCACTCTTTTAAATGCGGAAATGCTTGAATTTTTCAGAGATTATAAAATCAATGCAGGCTTTTCAATAGACGGTATACCCGAAATACATAACAGATACCGCTGTAATACTCATGATACCGTAATGAATGCTGTTGAAATGTTCCGTATCATAAACGGTCATTATCCTGCCATGAACTGCACGGTAAGCAGAGATACTATTTCCAGAACTGAAGAAACAATCGCATTTTTTGAAAGATTCGGTAGCAGAGTAACTTTTTCACGCATGATTGGTAAAAACGGTATCACGCTTGCGGAGTTCAGAAAGTTTCTTGACAAGGCGGAATCAACATTGAACGTCCGCAGAGGTGGTTATGATTGTACTATGTATGGCGGTATGTGCGGAGCAGGTATAAATAATATCTTCTATGCCGACGGCAAGGCGTATATCTGCGGAAACTGTATAGACCTGCCCGCAACAGCGGATTATGACACTCCGCTTGATATGATAACGCCGGATATTCCCACATTTGACCGTAATAAATGTTTCAGAGAAATATATAGAGGTGATAAATATTGAAATACGTACTTTATGGGCTTCCCTGCTCTGGAAAAACTACTCTTATTAATGAACTTCCGCTGACGGTAATCAATGGTGGCGAGGTTCTCGAAAATATGGCAGACGGAAATTTTTCCTTACTTTCGGATTCTGAAAAAAATAAACTCCGTATCAGATACGCCTGTAATCTTTCGGCGAGAACTGACGATTTTATTTCAGATGGTCACTACTCTTTTATGAATGAGGTAGTATTCACTGAAGCTGACGGCAATTTATATGATGTTTTTCTTTATCTCTACTGCCAGCCCGATATTATAAAAAAACGCTTAGGAACTTCAGAAAAAAATATCAGATTCCGTAGTTTATCCGTGGAAAAAATACGCAACTGGCAGAACTATGAAATAGAAAGTCTGCGTGCTGAATGTCATAAACGAGGCAAGGACTTCCATGTTATAAGCGATATATCTTCTGTGGAATTACAGAATTTTATCAGCAGAATAAAAAGCGGTTCAGGTTCTTATCATCTGGCGGAATCCATAACCCGAAAAATCAGGCAGATTTATCCGAATCCATGTGAAATAGTCATCTGTGACGGAGACAAGACTATTATAGAACAGGATTCTTTCAGGGTATTTTCTGATAATTACGTTACGCACGCTTTTGACGGTAATTTCTATACCGATTATCAGGCGTTTAAGTTCAGTAATGAAATAAAGAATATTAAATATAATAATAAAAAAATAAGTGATATAAATATAAATTATACAATTTATAACAGAATATATGATAAAAATTATATTATACTTTCTTCCGGAGTATCTGAAATATGGGAATCAATTGCAATACGTTTCGGACTGGAAAGGGTGATAGCAGATACACTTATTTCAGCTGATACAAAATACTTTGTAGTAAAAATGCTACAGGAAAGCGGATATACCATAACGGCTTACGGCGACAGCAAAAATGACCTGTATATGCTTAAGCAGGCTGATACAGGATTCCTTTACACCGGAAAACATCTGAGCAGGTCTCTTGAAAATGCGGATACTTCCGGAATAAGACTTCTTTATGACAAATCGCCGTATATACTTTCTGAACTTAACGGAAACATTTCCGGAGATATTTCCATATGTAAATCTGATTCGGGAATAAATGGTGGTAGGCTTGCTGATGCCCATATGAATCTTGGAAAGATACTCGGAAAGAATATCAGAAAGTTCATTCCGTCTGATGATACTGCTGTTATCGTTCTCGAAAGGGGCGGAATATTTTTCGGAGCAGGTTTATATATAGGTTTCGGCGGAACTTTCTACAGTTATAATCCCAAAAAAGACATTTTGCCCACAATAACACAGAATAAGGTTATTATTACGGACAGCGTCATAAATACCGGAAAATCTGTAATTGAAATAATACGCAGAATTAAAAGCAATTCGCCTGAAACAGAAATATTTATCGCTACAAACGTCATTCAGGAAAAAGCTATTGAACTTCTGAAAGAATACAAAATTTTTACAGTCAGAATTTCAGCTAATTCATTCGTAGGGAGCAGGCAGTCTGAACAGAAAAACGGTAAAGGTCCTGATACCGCAGACAGATTATTCAATTACATATGATTTTTTGAAAATTGACTTTGCACATAAAAGGCGATATCTTACACTTGTAAAAAAGATATCGCCTGTAATTTTTATTTATGTAATTTTTTTGTCAATAACAGGATAATGTCTGAATATTTTTTCAAAATTATAATCCATTACCATTCGTTCAACCAATGCACTTTCACGGACACGTACCGGAAATTTTGAACAGTTTATTATAATACAG
>CAMWUB010000242.1 GCA_947177345.1 uncultured Ruminococcus sp.
CTACTAAACCGTCCGGAGCAGGCAATGACAGTAAAACACTTCTCGGTGATGCCAACGAAGATGGCAGTGTAACTGTCGCTGATGCTGTACTTATTATGCAATATATTGTAAACGCTGATGCGTTCCTGATTACAGAACAGGGTCTGAAAAATGCTGATGTGGCTGAAATCGGAAATGGTGTTACCTCTGTTGATGCTCTTGGTATACAGTGTCTGATACTTAATCTTATAGATGGTTTCCCGTTTGATACGAGTGTTCTTGAAAAATAGCAATAATTTATAACTTATTCATATAACATTCATATAAATAATTTCAACTCCGTTTTAAATTTTCTGAATATTGTTAAATATGCACAAAAAAGCCACTTCAATATTAGGAGATTAAACAAAATTCAGAAAAGCTATTTACTTTTTTTACGAGATATAATATAATAAGATTGGTAAGCAAATAGGTTTGGTGCAAGTCCTTACGGATAACCGCTTACTGATAATTAAAATATAATCGCAGTGTTTGCACTGGTACTGCGTTATAATTAAACTTATATTTTTTGGGAGGGTATACAAATGCACAAGAAAATTTCTAGAGCAATTGCCGGAAGTCTTATGTCTGCTGCTATGCTCGCTACTGCTATGACTGGTATAGTTGCACCTATAACTGCTTCAGCTGGTCAGGTACTTGGCGAAACATCTTTTGAACACAAGGCACTTCCTTGGCATACTTGCGAATCAAGCCCGGCAAAGCAGGACTTCAAAATTGAAGATGAGGCTTTCCACATTACAGTCAAAGTTGCTGAAGGTGCTGAAAAGTCAAAGTGGGATCTTCAGTTCAGACACAGAAACCTTAACTTCAAGGCAAATCATACTTACAAAGTAAGCTTCGACGTAAAAGCAAGCAGAAACGGAATGGAACTTTGCTCAAAGATTGGTAACATCAAGGGCGATGAAGAATATTTTGAACTCGACGGAAATTCAAACGATATGCACATGGGTCCGAACATGGGCGGTCAGTGGGGTAGTGCTGTAAAGCTTACAACTTCATATCAGACTTTCTCAGGTACATTTACTCCTACTAAAGACCTTGAGGGCGTTGAATGGGCTTTCCACTATGCTAAGGACAGCAATGGTTACGGTGGTAACGCACAGAACGGCGATGAACTTTGGTTTGACAATATGTCTATTGAATGTACAACCTGCAGTGATTGCGATGCAGACCCGGGTGCTTCATATGGTGCTGTAAACCGTGACTATAGTACATCTGCTGACAGCAATCTTGGTACTTTCGGTGCAACTAAAAACTTCATTTCAGTAAACCAGATAGGATATTATCCGAATCTTAAGAAAATTGCAACTTTCGGCGATAACCAAGGTGATGTTATTTTCGGTTCTACAAAAATTGACATCAGTGGTTCTTATGACTTCGAGCTTGTAAATGCAGAATCCGGTGAAGTTGTATACACTGGCAAGACTTCTGAGGCTAAGGCTGATAAGGATTCCGGTGATAAGGTATGCCAGATTGATTTCACTGAATATAAAAATCCGGGCAGGTACTATCTCCAGATAAAGGGCAAGGACTGGAGGTCATTTGAATTTAATATCGGTGACAATATTTATTATGATGAATCTCACAATCTGCTCACAAACGCAATGAACTACTTCTATCAGAACCGTTCAGGTATTGATATTGAAGATAAATACTGTACTTCAGGCGGTGAAGACGGCAAGGGTACAGGAATGGGACACCAGGGCGGTCATAAGACAGATACAGCAACTATTCAGAAAATCTGGAAGAATGAATATTCTTCTAAGGAAGAAGCAACAGGCACTTATGCATCAGGTACACTTACTGCAAACGGCGGTTGGTACGATGCCGGTGACCACGGTAAATACGTTGTAAACGGTGGTATCTCTGTTTGGACTCTCCAGAATATGTATGAAAGAGCTATTCAGACAGAAGAAGGAAAAACTAAGTTTGCTGACGGTTCAGGTGTAGTTGTAGTTCCTGAAGCAGGTAACAAAGTTCCTGACGTTCTCGACGAAGCTGCTGTAGAACTTGACTGGATTGCAAAAATGAAAGTTACTTCCAGCGACAGTGCATGGGGCAAGTATGAGGGTCTTTACTATCACAAGCTCCACGACCATAAGTGGACAGGACTTGCTACAAGACCGTGGGATTATGAATCAGAATGGGAAACTGTTCGTATCGTAAAGCCACCGACGTTCGCTGCAACACTTAACTATGCTGCTTGTGCTGCACAGGCTGCAAGACTTTGGCAACCTTATGATGCTGCTAAGGCTAAGACATATCTCGATAGTGCTAAGGAAGCTTTCGCTGCTTATGAAAAGCACTGGTATAAATATGACGACACACCGACAACACACCCTGAACTTAATTGTGAGTGTTCAAAGGAAGAACTCAGAGAAGATTCACTCTATGCACCGATGTGGCACGCAAAGGGCGGTGGACCTTACGGTGATGACAACGTTCTTGATGATGCTTACTGGGCAGCTTGCGAAATCTTCGTATCTGCTTCTGAAATGGGCGATGCTGATGCTGCTACATATAAGAGCAAAATGGATGACCCGAAATATGCTGATTACGCTTACAATGTAGGCACAAGAATGGTCGGCGGTGAAAATAAGGGTAGTGGTTCATTCACATCATTTAACTGGGGTAATACTGCTTCTGCTGGTTCACTTACACTTGCTCTCCACAGCGACCTCCTCTCAGACAGCGAAAACGGTAAGATATTAGACAGCATTAAGGCTGCTGCTGATGAATATATCAAGTGCGAAAACGAACAGGGTTATGGTATTCCATACAAGTATGATGGTCCTGATTACAATGACCCGAACAACCTTGACCCATCTGTTATGATTAACGGTTATGAGTGGGGTTCAAACTCAATGGTTATCAATAACTGTATCATCATGGCTTACGCTTATGATTTGACAAAAGATATTAACTACATGAACGGTGTTGTTACAGGTCTTGACTATCTCTTCGGACGTAATCCGCTTTCATATTCATTTGTAACAGGTTACGGCACATATAAAGAAAAGAATCCTCACCACAGATACTGGTCTTACGAACTTGACAAGACTCTTCCTATGGCTCCTGACGGTATTCTTTCAGGTGGTCCTAATGCAGGTCTCCAAGACCCATATGTACGTGCTCTCGGTTTCGTTCCTGGCGATACAAGCAACCCGTCACAGAGATGCTTTGTTGACTCAATTGAAGCATGGTCTACAAACGAAGTAACAATTAACTGGAACTCTCCTCTTGCTTGGATTGCTTCATTCATGCAGGACGAAGCTGCTAAGGCAGACCCGAATGGCAGCACTGACCCAACCACAAAGCCAAGTCAGCCAACTACAGGTGGCGATACAGACCCGAGCAAGATTCTCTGGGGTGATGCAGATTGCAATGGTAAAGTAGAAATTGCAGATGCTGTACTTATTATGCAGAATGCTTGTGATGGTGACAAATTCAAGATTTCTGAACAGGGTATGCTTAATGCAAACGTTGTTGATAACGAATCTTCTGCTGTAACAAGTGTTGATGCTCTTGCTATTCAGTGTATCTTTATCAACCTCGTTGACCAGACAGACTTCCCGATGACAGGTGACCAGTTAAGCAGTGCTTTAAGCTGATTTAAACAATAAAAATAAAGGGGACGCTTCGGTGTCCTCTTTTTTTGCGTTTCGTATGTGAAATTTTTCCGTAAAAATATTTATTACATAAAAAAGACAGTCCTTTCCGGAC
>CAMWUB010000243.1 GCA_947177345.1 uncultured Ruminococcus sp.
CGCATAATACAAGTGTTATGATACCGTATTTTATATCAAGAATTGCAGTGAATGCCGTCGCAAGTGCCGTCACGATACATTGTATGACAAAAATCCGGTGTACTTCATTGTTACGCATAATCATAAGTCAAGCCTGTAGCCCATTCCCCGAACTGTCTTTATTATTTCGGGTTTCTGAGGGTCTTTCTCTATTTTCTCACGAAGTCGCTTTATATATACGGTCAGTGTATTATCGTTGACAAATTCACCGGCTACGTCCCATATAGTTTCAAGAAGTCGTGTCCGTGTAAGAACCGTATTTTTATTATTTATGAAAACCAATAATAAACGATATTCCAGTGCTGAAAGAAACAAGTCTTTACCGTCCCGACTGGCTGTACCTCTTACGGTATCCACTGAAACGTCACCTATCTGAGTTATACCGCCTGAATTTCCCGTAAGTCTCAGAATATTCTTTATCCGTGAGACAAGTTCACGAGGGCGGAAAGGTTTTGAAATATAGTCATCTGCACCGAGTTCAAAACCTGTCACTGTGCTGTACTCATCGCCGGAAGCCGTCAGGAAAATAACCGGTATATTATATTCGGATTTTATTGCGGAGCAGGTTGTGAAACCGTTACCGTCCGCAAGCATGATGTCAAGCAATACAAGGTCAAACTGATTTTCCGAAAGAATTTCAAGGGCTTTCGACTGTCCGGAAGCGTGTTTAATATCAAAACCCTCACGACGTAGAAATTCCGTAAGATTTTCTATAATATTCTTATCGTCTTCAACAAGTAGTATTCTGTACATAATAAACTCCTTATCCGGTTATTGCATCAGACCAGTATTCCTGATTATATATATCCGTAAATCTATACATTAATTTTACTTCACCTGCTCCGACATCAACGTTACTTATGGTGATATTCTCCGGAACTGTCATAGTTTCGCCGAGATAGTAGCTGTCCTGATATGTGCCGTCATAACTGTAGAAATCGCAGAGGAAGTCAAGAGTATCACCGGTATTTATTTCTATTATGTTTTTCGGTACTGTATCTGTTTCGCTGTCGACATAATCCGTAGACGCTCCGGCAATATATCCATTTGGATTTTCGTTATCGAAAACGAGTATAAGATTAACCCTGTCACCGTTCAGCATAGCCGGAACATATCCGGAAATAGTATAATCTTCACCGGTTTCGGTAGTGTCCGTATGATAATAAGCCACCGGCTGACCGTTTACCGCTAACCAGTTTCTGTCAGTATCCGGTATCAGATTTCCGTTATCGTCGAAACTGTATATATTATCAAGTCCTAAGTCTATATAACCGTTGCCGTCATCATAGAACATATTGAGGTCTATTTTATGAACCAGTTCCCATTGACTTTCCGGTAGTGACATGAAATATCCGTTTTCATTCTGTTCCCATACAAGATTACTTGAATCAAAGAACTTCTGTGAGACGTATTCATTTACATTTTCCTGTGATACGGAATCATCATTCATATAACCGATACTCTTTCCGGCGGAATCTCCCATAAAACTATTTATAAGTTCGCCTATAATGTCGATGTTTCCGGAAGATATCGTATCACTTACCATTCCGAAAAGCGACGACAACGGCGAAT
The DNA here is from genome assembly GCA_947177345.1 of uncultured Ruminococcus sp. Taxonomy (GTDB): domain Bacteria; phylum Bacillota; class Clostridia; order Oscillospirales; family Ruminococcaceae; genus Ruminococcus. The sequence goes on from CAMWUB010000243.1 coordinate 1,612, forward strand.
TACTACTGTTTTTACCGTTTGCAACCTGTCCGCTTGTCTCGACTTTGGCAAACTGTCTTATACAGTTGCTGTAACTGGAATCCATACCGATAGTATTATAGATATTGCAGGCAGAATCAACATAAGATGTACGCTGATACGGAAAATATATTGATACTCCATAGGCGTTTGTTATACTCGAAGATGTACGGTTATATTTTACGGCATCTTTAAGAGCTTTGGTTAATTCTGTTGCCTCCGGTGTACCGACGTTCTCCGCAAAATTTACAAGGTCTATCTGGTCTATTTTGGAACTCTGTGCAAATTCCCTTGTTTTATAGCGTGCATCTGAAACACTTTGATAATCGTTATTGACTATCTTATTACTTACCGACTGTGCAAAATTATTTAACTTTTCGGGTATCGTATGTGAAAATTCCGCCAAATCGATTACGGAAAGTGTAGTCTTCTGACCTCTGCACTTCTGGTCACAACGTGTGACAAAATCATCTACTATATTTTTTCCTATATCGACAGTCGACATTGAAGTGTTTCCGCCTAATTTACTTAACCAATCGGTATAGTACCACCCTATACCTGGTTCGGTTTCCTCGGAGGCTATAAGGTAATCTGCATAAGGGTCAAGCATGAACGCCGTTTCAGCAGTCGCCATAAGACACGCATCAAATCCGATAAAATCGAAAGTTATTCCGCCGTCCTTAAGTGCCTGACTTATTCCGCCTAAGTTCATTGAACCACCGGATTTATATTTTTCGTCGTAACCGTAACCACTTACAGAGCCACCGCCATGGTCCCATAAAATCAACTCATTTCTGTTTGCCGGAAAATTACTGCTACAGTACTTTATGAATCCTGAAAGAGTTTTCGGATCAGTCATGGATTTTGAACCGTCGTCGGAAACAAGATTAATAAGCTGACCGTTTTTAATCTGATATATCTGATTTACTGCCGGACTTATTCCGTTTGAATGCCAGTCGGAACAACCACCGGTATATATTATAATATCAATATTGTTTCCGAGTGTAGCGGATTTCATTTCCTCAATATCAGATGATGCCATTTTATATTTTGATTCAAGGTCTGTACCGCACATATAAATCATTATCGTTATTTTATCCTGATTATTTCCGAGTATCTGTGTACGCTTTTCCCTCGAACCTTTTGCTACCGTATTATCAACATTTGTTTCCGTACTCGCTGAATATCCGGAAGTATCGGGTTTATTGTCGTTATTGCCGAGAAGTCCGCCTGCTCCGCCCTTGAAAAGTAACAGAAGTAACAGTAATAAAGCACTTCCGCCACCTCCGGCGACTGCTTTTTTCGTACCGCCTGACGTCTTTTTACCGGAATAATCCTGACCGCTGACTTGTCCGCTACCGAGACCGTCTCCCCTTTTATGAACGCCTTTCCCACCGGACGTTACATTTTTATCTCGTGAACGAGGTCTTTTCTGTTCCATGAAATTCTCCTTAAAAATATGCTTCATTAAAGCCGGTGCTGATATTTCCGGAAACTATTACAGTATGTCCCCAGAACATATCATCATCAGCGTAATATATATCAAAATTTCCGTCTGAATAAAATGAGATGTCATTTATTTCAAGTCTTTCCGCAAATTCTTTTTCTGTAATTTCAATTACTTCGTTTTCGTCTTCCGCTTCCTGATACTGCCAGTCGTTAGCAAGTTCTGTAAGGCTTCCTGACGCATATTTACGGGCTTTTATGTCCCATTCGTGACGGTTTCTGTAAAAATTCTCTGCAACCGGAAGTATTTCATTTATATTATCCTGTTTACATGATATTGAAAATCCAGCCATACCACCACACCATTCAATATCAGATTCAGTTTTATACCAGTTTAATTTTTTATCAAGAATAAGTTTTCCGAGTACGGCAGAATTTACCGAAACTTCTTTCTTATACTCTGTGAGCAGGTTTTCAAGAAAATCATTTTTTTCATTTTCTGAAATTATTTCAGTAACATAAATATTATTGTCACATGATTTTGAAAGTCTGCCCTTTATTCTGTAAATACCGTCTTTTTTGAAATTATCATCTGATTTATAATCTTCAACGCACCAGTCAAGACTACTTTTTATATTGCTTGTCATACCGCTTTCCGTCTCAATATATCCGATAATATTAATTGAC
>CAMWUB010000244.1 GCA_947177345.1 uncultured Ruminococcus sp.
CTTTTATAGCGTCCGGAAGATACTGCTGTTTAACGTAATGATTCGGGAAGTTATGCGGATATAAATAATTCTGTCCGGAAACTTCTGCACCTGCTCCGTCACAGTGTGTGTTCTGAAGATGCCTCGGAAAATCAGGCGTTCCGAAATTTTTAAGGTCTTCCAGTGCGGAATCAATAGCCATATACGCACTGTTTGATTTCGGAGCGGTTGCGAGTAATATAACAGCCTCAGCTATGGGTAATCTCGCTTCCGGAAGTCCGAGCTGTAAAGCCGAATCCACGCACGCCTTGGTAATGACTATCGCCTGAGGATACGCTAACCCGACATCTTCCGACGCTATACACAAAAGCCGTCGGCAAAGTGACGTTATATCACCACTTTCAATAAGCCGTGATGCATAATGCAATGCGGCGTTTTCGTCCGAACCTCTCACCGACTTATGAAATGCAGATAGAATATCAAAATGCTGGTCACCGTTACGGTCATAACGCATATTGCTTTTCTGACCTATTATCTTTATGGATTCCGGCGTTATTTTAACTTTATTTCCGGAACTTTCACCGCATATGAAAGCAAGTTCAACAGTATTCATAGCCTTACGGACATCACCACCACAATTATAAGCGATAGTCCGTATTATATCGTCATTAAAGATTATTTCCTTATCGTTTTCCTGTGAGATTATTTTAAAAGCACGTTCTATAACCGGTATAATATCCGGAGGTTCAACCGGTTTAAATTCAAATATAGTACATCTGCTTATAATCGCACTGTATACCGAAAAATATGGGTTTTCTGTAGTAGAGGCGATAAGCGTTATATCTCCGTTTTCTATGTATTCAAGAAGTATCTGCTGTTGTTTTTTGTTAAGATATTGTATCTCGTCGAGATAAAGCAGGATTCCGTTTTCTGTGCCGAAACTTCCTATATCAGATATTACATCTTTTATATCGGCTACAGATGCCGTTGTACCGTTCAGGCGGTGCAAAGTCATACCGCAGTTTTCAGCGATTATCCGTGCGGTTGTGGTCTTTCCCACTCCGGAAACACCATAAAAAATCATATTCGGAATTTTTCCGCTTTCTATGATTCTCCGGAGTGGTTTTCCGGAAGAAAGTATATGTTTCTGCCCTGCGATGTCGTCGAGGGTTTCCGGACGTATCCTGTCCGCAAGTGGTGATGACATACAAAAAAACCTCCTTTTTTTATATGATTATATCATATTTCAGATACACAGTCAAGACGGTTTGTCACGAATTTTTATATACTACTTGACAATCAAGGCAGAATATGTTATCATATGTGTATAAATTTTATTTCAAAGGAGGAATTTTTCTATGAAACACACACAACAAAAGCAAAGAACAGCATTTCTTGCTTTTGTACTGTTCGTCGCATGGCTTGTACCGCTGTACAGCGTAAAGCCGTTGAAAACGTCAGCGATTTCAACCGATTATCCGGTGCAGTTAATGAACATATCGGCAAAGGATAATAAAAGCGTTCTGACCGAAAACGGCACGGCGGACAGTTCCACACTGTCAATGAAGGCTCTCGGTGGTGACTTGTCATCATCATGGCGACTTGACAGAGTAAACAAAGATTCCAAAGGCACATTTTTCAAGATATGCAGTGCGGAATCAGGAAGACTTCTCACCCCTTACGGCTACACTGTAAAAGCCGGAACTTCCGTAATAATGTACGGTAGCGAATCACACCAGACACAACACTGGTATGTAGTTCCGGTCAGTCAGGATAAACACGGAAATAATCTCTATTATAAGATTGTGAATTATTCTGATACTTCCCTTGCCCTCACACAAGGCAGTAACGGTATGACACTTGAAAGCTATAAAGGTACTGACAATCAGTTATGGTTACTCAATGCCGACGGTTTACAGGGATTTGCCGGTTACTGTGACAACGACAACAGCGGAAACATAAAAGCCGGTGACATAGGCGGACTTTTCGGCGAGGTAGTCGAGGCTAAAACATTCGACGAACTCAAGAAATATGCCGAATCCGATACACCATATACGATAGTTGTCACAAACAATATCAAGGTTACAGAGCTTGATTTAAATAATGACAGGTATATGTGCAGAGCAGGCAGAATATACGTCCGTAACAACAAAACTATCATAGGCAGTTACAACGCCCATACGCTTTTTAACGTACAGTTCTGTACGAGTACAAACCTCGGTGTCGGAAACAACATCATTATCAAGAACTTCGAGATGCAACATGATGCCGAATCAAACAACAACGATTCAATCGTATGTTACTTCGGTTCAGGTAAGAACATCTGGGTTGACCACGTATCATTCATAGGTCACGAAAATTACGGCTACGCTCCGCAGACAAAACTTGTTGACGAAGATAAATTCCTTGCGTGCTGTTATGATGCCGATTACTGTACAGTTTCAGACAGTTCTTTCGGCAAGCACAAGTACGGAGTTATTTTAGGTTATCCTGCTGATGATGCCGGAAATAAGGCAAAGTACGGCGGTTATCCTCGTATGTCGCTTATCTCAAACAAGTTTGACGGTTGTTCCACAAGAGGTCCGGGACTTATGAGATGGGGTTATTTCCATTCTCTCAACAACTATGTAAACAATTTCAGTATGGCTTACACGGTTATGTCAGACGTAAATATATACGCTGAAAACTGTAACTACGAAAACGGCGGAAACGTTATATGTGACTGGGATAAAGCTACATATATCGGACATTATACGGAAACAGGTTCAGTATTTTCCGGTTGTAAAAGAACTCAGCAAGGTGGAGACTCAAACAGTACAGCAGATGCGAGCAAGTGGAGACCAGCAGGAAATTACACATACAAGAAACTTACCGCAGATAATGCGAAAAATTACTGTAAAACATACAGCGGTTGTCAGACATCTAACAGCAATATGATGTATCTGAGATTTTCAAAGAAAGGCGTACCGAATGCCAGCTTTAATACAACACCAAGTGGTGCAATGACTACTGCACCTGCTCCGGTTGTTACAACAACCACAAAGCAGACTACCACTACAACGACAACCATAAAGGCAACCACAACCACTACAACAACAACTGCTCCGGTAGTAGCAAACTTCAATGACGGCTCGGCGTATCGTATAAAGAATGCAGATTCCGGATTATATATGCAGGTTGCCGGTGCTAAAGCTGAAAACGGTGCAAACGTTCAGCAGTGGGGTAGCGACGGTACAGCAGTACATGATATATGGAAAATGTACAGTGCCGGTGACGGTTACTATTATATCGCTTCATGCGTAGGCGACGGCGGTACTTATGTACTTGACGTTGCAGGTAAAAAAGCCGATAACGGTACTAATCTTGACATCTATAAATACAACAGCGGTACAAATCAGCAGTTTATGCTTACAAAGAACGACGACGGCAGTTACAAAATCCGTACAAGAGTATCCGGCGGAAAGTCAGTTGTAGAAGTCGCAAACGCTGATAAAAATTCCGGTGCAAACGTTCAGGAATGGGAAATCAATAACGCAAACTGTCAGAACTGGATTTTAGAACCTGTAACAGATTCCGGTTGCGTTATGGACGAAAGCGTTATATATACTTTCGAGAATTTAAACTCCGGTATGGTTATGGAAGTGACTAACGGTACAATGGCAGACAAAACAAACGTACAACAATGGGGTTCAAACGGTTTCGACTGTCAGAAATGGATTCTCAAGTCATTCGGTTCAGGTAACTATTACTGGATACGTTCCGCAC
>CAMWUB010000245.1 GCA_947177345.1 uncultured Ruminococcus sp.
GTAATATTCTACCACATATCAGAAATAATTGCAAGTATTAATTTTATGATTGACAAAACGTACCGGATATATTATAATAAAATTACACTTCTTTAAACTTTTAAGGCTTTAAAGCAGTGAATTTTTACAGATTGGAGAAGTTTTTGAATGAAAACAGCAACTCTTGTTATTCTCACCGTATACGTTCTTATTATGGTGGGAATAGGCTTCTACACTTCACGGCTGACGAAATCTACAGACGATTTCATGTTAGGCGGTAGAAGTGTAGGTGGCTGGCTTACAGCCTTTTCCTATGGTACTACTTATTTTTCGGCGGTAGTATTCATAGGTTATGCCGGACAATTCGGCTGGATGTATGGCGTATCTGCTTCGTGGGTCGGAATCGGTAACGCCATAATAGGTAGTCTGATACCGTTTTTCCTCATAGGAAAAAGAACCCGTCTTATGTCGAATCACCTTAACGCTAAGACAATGCCGGAATTTTTTGAATACCGTTTCAATTCAAAATCCCTGAAAACCGCTTCCGCCGTTATAGTATTCATATTCCTGATACCTTATACCGCTTCGGTATATAACGGTCTGTCGAGGCTTTTCGGAATGGTCTTTGACTTCGGCGAGAACGGTTCTACAGTGATAATCATTGCAATGGCTGTACTTTCCGCAATATACGTAATGTTAGGCGGTTACAAGGCGACAGCTTTGAATGACTTTTTTCAGGGAATCATCATGTTAATAGGTATCTCAACGGTTGTAGCCCTGACTGTCAAGACAAAAGGCGGACTTTCAAGTGCAATAGAACAACTTTCAGAAATCGCCGATACCGAAAAATTAGGTTCTCTTACAGGTCCTGACCCGATAAACCTTTTAGGCGTTGTTATACTCACATCATTAGGTACATGGGGGCTTCCGCAGATGGTACAGAAATTCTACGCCATAAAAGATGAGCAGGCTATCAAAAAAGGTGCGGTAATATCAACATTCTTTGCACTGGTAGTAGCCGGAGGTTCTTATTTTATGGGCGGTTTTGTACGTCTTTACTGTACTCTTGACCCGAATGAATCCGGAAAGGATTTTATTGAAACAGTAAACGGTAAACCGGTATACGATACAATGGTACCTGCTCTTCTTCAGAAAGCCTTACCAAGTGTATTAATAGGACTGGTTGTGGTACTCGTACTTTCTGCATCATTGTCAACATTGTCCTCACTGGTTCTTACATCAAGTTCCACACTCACAAACGATTTGATAAAACCTCACGTGAAAGACTTCACCGACAAAAAGCAGATGACAGTTATGCGTGTATTTATAGGCGTTTTCCTGATTATTTCCGTAATTATTGCCTGTAACAAGAACGCATCTATTTCAACGCTTATGTCTTATTCGTGGGGTGCGTTATCCGGAGCGTTTTTAGGTCCTTTCCTTTATGGTCTGTTCATGAAAAAAGCTACTACAGTTGCCTGCTGGGCAAGTTTCTGCACAGGTATCGGCATAAGTATCTTACATATGTTACTGTTCAGCATGAATATTTCCGCATTTGATGGCGTGAAACAGTCTGTAATTGATATGGGTCTGAAGATAAATCTTCTTTCACCGATAAATGCCGGTGCGTTTGCTATGATTATATCCCTTATTATCGTGCCGGTAGTAAGCAGTTTCACAAAAGCCCCCGAAGAAAAAGTTGTAGAAAATGCATTCAGTGTAATAAAATAATACAAAAAGGCTGTACAGATTTTTCTGTACAGTCTTTATTTTTACAGTTTTTCAGCGAGTTTTTTTCTTATATTTTCGTCACTGATATTTATTATGCCGTAATCTTTTTCCTTGTAATTCCAGTAGGCTCTTCCTATACCGTACTTATCGAATACTGAACATATATCAGAAGTCCAGTTTATTTTAGAAGTATCATCGGCAAGGTCAATAACTCCGTACTCGCCACAGTAAAGCGGTATATTACGTGATTCAGCAGTTTCAAGAGCAGGTCTGAAAAGAGTTTCAAAGAAATCCGGCGATATTTCCGTGAGATTTTCACTGTAAATAGCTCCGGCAAGCTGTGGTGAAAGTCGTTTGCTTTCTTTTCTGTACTCCTCAATGTCCGCCGGATAGCCTATCCTGAAATCAGACGGCATATTATCAACCCAGTACGCTCCCTGATGTGTAAATATAAGCGGTTCATAACTATGGAATGTATATACTACTTTATCGTCCTGTGTTTCTGCGAGTGCCGGAACACTTAACACGCTGTTATACATAGTTCCGCCGAATATAACCCACGAATCCGGTGCAACTGTACGTATTTCACTTATAGTTTTCAGGGCGATACTATTCCATGCCTCTGCTACGGACGGTTCAACGATTTCGTTAAGTAATTCAAATGCGACGGTATCATGATATTTTCCGTAACGTATAGCAATAGTCTTCCAGAGTAAATAAAAACGTTCCTGAATTTTTTCGTCACGGAAAAATAAAGTCTTGTCGGTCTTGTCGAGAGGGTCAAAAGAATACCCGAATGCCTTATGTAAATCAATAATCATATGCAGATTGTATTTTCTGCACCATTCAAGACAGTTATCAAGATAATTATAGCCGTCCGGTTTGATTGTACCGTCTTCTTCCTCGATAACCGGATAGTCAACCGGTATTCTCACGTGGTCAAGACCGAGTGAGGAGATATATTCAATATCGGATTCTGTGATAAAATTTCTGTAGTGACTTTCGGAAGTATCGTCTGCCTGTGAGAGCCAGCCACCGAGATTCACGCCATGCATGAAGCCTTCAAATTTACGCATGAAATATCAGTCCTTTCTGATTTTTTCTGATTATAACATATTTTTTCCGGATTGTCAATAGTTTTAAACCGTCACTTTGTAGAATCTTATAGTAAAAACCGCACCTGATTTGTTTTCAGCTTTAATAGTGCCATTCTGTCGGGTGATAATCATTCTCGATAATGCAAGACCTATCCCGAAACTGTTTTCGTCGGAATGTTCACCCTTATAGAAGCGTTCAAAAATATGCGGTAAATCCTTTTCGGAAATGCCGTCGCCGGTATCGGATATTATTATTTCAGTATAAAGCGGATTGTCTATTGCGTTTATCGTGATTGTACCGCCTATGTGGGTATGTTCCATGCAGTTCTTGACTATATTTCCGATAGCCTCTGAAGTCCATGAAATATCGCCGGAAAAATTTCCGGAAGTGTTTATTATGAGTTTCTGTTCACGTAGTTCAATGGGTATGACCAGTGCGGAACATGATTTCTTTATCAGTTCAGAGAGCGAGATATTTTCCGTATGAAACTGTACAGTTCCGGCATCAAGGCGTGATATTTTCAGTAGTGTTGTTATAAGCCAGTCTATTCTTGACAGCATTTCATAGAGTTTATGCGTTATCGTGAACTTCTTTTCTTCGGATAAATCCGGTTCGGAAAGCATAGTCAGGAGCAGGTTTATTGAAGTAAGTGGTGTCCGTAACTGGTGGGATATATCTGCTATAGAATCGGATAAATATATTTTATCGTCCTGTAGCGACTGCTTCTGATGTCTCAGGCGGTTTACCATTTTATACAGTTCGTTCTGTAGTATAGCTAATTCGCCCTCTTCGTATTTTTCAAGCATAACATCATTATCACTGTGAAGTATTCTGTCTATATCAAGTGCCAGTTCCGAAAAAAGTTTATACCTTTTCTTTACGGAAGCAATATATATAATCATAAATATAACGCATAATACAAGTG
>CAMWUB010000246.1 GCA_947177345.1 uncultured Ruminococcus sp.
GTATAATATTTATATGACCGTTCAGATTACGGTAAATTATGTAAAAAAATTTTATTATGGTGATAATATGAATAAGAATGTTAATAAAAAATCAAAGAATTTAAAAAGACCTAAGGTAAGGTTTAATTTCGGAGTATTGCTTGTTATTTTTGTACTTTCGTTCACGGCGTGTTTTGCCCTCTATATGACCGCCGTAAACCTGAATGAAGATTTTTTCAGAAATGAGTTCAATGCGGAAATGATTATAGATACTCCGGAAGACGACGGTACAGAAGATATTCAACAGGAATCGGAATCACCGGAGCAGGAAGAACAACCCATTCAGAGAGCTCCTGTAACAAATCCTGTACCGCAATCGTCAGCAGTAGACCACACCTATTTTGAAAACTGCTGTCTTATTACAGACTCTACACTTCTTGAAATCGGTGAGTATACGGCATTAAAGGACGTAATAGGCGATTCGGCACTTAATGCCACAAACTGTACTACTGCTAAGGTAGAAAGCAATTACGGAGCTGTAACTATTTATGATACACTCAAAATCAAAAAGCCGGAAAATGTATACTTCATGCTCGGAAGCGACATCGGCACAAATGAAACCGAAACTATGATTGAGGGTTATAAGGAATTAATAAGTAATCTTACCGCATCACTACCGGCTATGAATATATATATTATGCAGATTCCGCCGGTAAGATACGATTCAGCACCGGTTACAAACGAACTCATAAACACTTACAATGAACAGCTTTTAGCTATGGCTAATTCTTGTAACGTATATTGCATAGATACAAGTACCGCCCTTAAATCCGTTGACGGAAACCTCAAAGAAGAATACTGGTCGGCAGAAGACAGGAAGTTCACCGAAGATATGTACAAAGCAGTGACAGAATATATAATTACTCATGTTGCATAATTTTTTCTGCACACTACTATATATTGTAGTGTGCGATTCTTTTTTATTATGTTATAAAATCAACGCAATATAGCTGAAAAGTTATTTTTAAAAATATAAAATAAAGCGATATATACAAAAATAACCAATTTCAAACAAATATTATCGTCAAATCATACAATTGACAACTCCGTCTATTTGGATTATACTAATATATGCACACGTTAAGTGACATACAATATATTGTAGCCGGAGGAATGATAAATGATAATCCATATTATGAAGAGGGACGGCAGAAAAGTGCCGTTTAATATCGAAAAAATCGCTAACGCTATTTTCAGGGCGGCACAGTCATGCGGAGGTACTGACTTCAACACCGCTATGGAAGTGGCTGTAGATGTTTGCAGAACCTACGAGGAACAGAATACCGGAAAAGTTCCGACCGTTGAGGAAATTCAGGATTTAGTTGAAAAGACCCTTATAGAAAAAGGTCACGCAAAGACCGCTAAAGCCTATATACTCTATCGCTATGAACGTACACGTTCACGTGAAATGAAAACTAATCTCATGTGTGTACTCAATGAACTTACTTTCAGCTCCGCCAAGGACAGCGATATAAAACGTGAAAACGCAAACATAGACGGCGATACCGCTATGGGTACTATGCTGAAATACGGTTCAGTTTCCGCAAAGGAATATTACGGTATGTATGTTCTTGACCCTAAGCACGCTAAAGCACACCGTAACGGTGATATTCATATTCATGACCTCGATTTCTATACGCTCACAACAACCTGTACTCAGATTGATTTGAAAAAACTTTTTACAAATGGATTTTCCACCGGACACGGATTCTTACGTGAACCGAATGACATTTCAAGTTATTCTGCACTTGCCTGTATCGCTATCCAGTCGAATCAGAACGACCAGCACGGTGGTCAAAGTGTACCTACTTTCGATTATGCTATGTCGGATGGCGTGAAGAAAACGTATTCCGCACGTTACATACAGAACGTCGCAAGGGCATTGTCACTAATAGGTGGCGTGGATAATGAATTTGAAATTTCCGAAAGCATAAAAAAAGAAATCCGTGAAAAATATAATTTAATACCTAATCTCGCAAATGATAACGGCTATCAGGAAAAGGAATTTGAATTACTCATAAAGTATACGGATTCCGAAACCGCAAAGAAAATACAGTCATTCGCCGTGAAAAACGCTGTCCGTGAGACAGACCGTGCAACGTATCAGGCAATGGAGGCTCTTATACATAACCTCAATACCATGAACAGCAGAGCAGGTGCACAGACACCGTTCAGTTCTATAAATTACGGTACAGACACTTCACCGGAAGGCAGAATGGTTATAAAAAATGTTCTTCTTGCTCAGGAAGCCGGTTTAGGTAACGGTGAAACGCCTATTTTTCCGATACACATTTTCAAGATAAAAGAGGGTATAAACTACAATCCTACTGACCCTAACTATGATTTATTCAAACTTGCGTGTCGGGTTTCTGCAAAGAGACTTTTCCCGAACTTCTCATTTATTGATGCACCTTTCAACTTCCAGTACTACAGAGAGGGTGACCCCGATACAGAAATAGCATATATGGGTTGCCGTACACGTGTTATCGGCAATAATTATGACCCTACACGTGAGATTGTCACCGGCAGGGGAAATTTAAGTTTCACGTCTATAAATCTTCCGAGACTTGCTATAAAAGCAGACCATAATGTAGGTTTGTTTTTCGATATGCTCGAAGAAATGATGGATTTGACTATTGACCAGCTCATGCATAGATTCAAGATTCAATGTCAGAAAAAAGTACGTAATTTTCCGTTCCTTATGGGTCAGGGAATATGGATTGATTCCGATAAGCTTTCACCCGACGACAGCATAGCAGAAGTACTCAAACATGGTACTTTGTCAGTGGGATTTATCGGACTGGCAGAGGCTTTAAAAGCACTTATAGGAGTTCATCACGGTGAGAGCGAAGAGGCTCGTGAATTAGGTATGGAAATTGTAACCGCTATGCGTAAGCGTGTCGACGAAGAAGTAAAAAGAACAGGTTTAAACTTCTCACTGCTTGCCACACCGGCGGAGGGTCTTTCCGGACGTTTTGTACGTATGGACGCTAAAAGATACGGCATAATCGAAGGCGTAACAGACCGTGATTATTATACAAACTCTTTCCACGTACCTGTACATTATCCGATAAGTGCCTTTGAAAAAATCAAGATAGAAGCACCTTATCACGAACTCACCAACGCCGGACACATCAGTTATATTGAACTCGACGGCGACCCACTCGAAAATCTCAACGCCTTTGAAAAAATAGTCCGCTGTATGAAAGAATCCGGAATAGGTTACGGAGCTATCAATCACCCTGTTGACCGTGACCCATGTTGCGGATATACCGGAATTATCGGGGAAACGTGTCCATGTTGTGGCAGACGTGAAAATGCCGGAAGTGTTTCATTTGACCGTATCAGACGTATAACCGGTTATCTTGTCGGAACTCTTGACCGCTTCAATAATGGTAAGCGTGCCGAGGAACACGACAGAGTAAAGCATAATGTCTGAAATAAGAATAGCCGGAACTGTCAACGATTCAATCGTTGACGGCGACGGCATCAGATTCACGATATTTACACAAGGGTGTCCGCATGACTGTAAAAGCTGTCATAATCCTCAGACCCACGATTTCAACGGCGGTACTCTGACAGATACGGAAGAATTACTTGAAAAAATAAAATCGAATCCGCTTCTTGACGGCGTTACGTTCAGTGGTGGTGAGCCGTT
>CAMWUB010000247.1 GCA_947177345.1 uncultured Ruminococcus sp.
GTGTACGCCCTCACCGATTAAACCGGCTTCGTCGAAAGCCTTTACACTGAAAACAAATTCCCTGCCGTTCACTTCTGTGAGAGTAGCAGTAGCGGTTACTTTCATACCTTTCGGAGTTGCAGAAAGATGTCTGACGTTAATTTCCGTACCTACTGTTGTATCGTCGTCTTCCATGTATTCGGACAGGCAGTTACAGGCGGATTTTTCCATGAGTGCCACCATACACGGAGTAGCGAATACTTTAAGATTTCCGCTACCGACGGTTACAGCGAGTTCGTTTTCTGATACGATAATTTCAGCAGTGCCGGATATTCCGGCGGATATGTTTTTCATAAATTAATCCTCCTTTTCAGGTGGTGTAAGAAGTTCTTCCGGTATCGGACACGGTGAATATACATCACCGATTACACGGTCATAAGTAAGCATATCGAGTTCCTCGTCACGTGGTACATCACTTGCGTATTCTTCGGAGTATATCGGAGTAGTTTCCATATAGTCGTTCATAGTATCGATAAAGGCATCACGGGGAGCATCTATTATATTCATGAGGACGTAAGGCATATAGAAGAATGATACTTCATTTTCGGGGACTGAAGAATAATCGGCGTTGTAGTTACTCCATAAGAAGTAATGCTGTTGATACAATGCACTGCAATTTGAACCGTTCAGACCGAGTTGATTATAAACGCTTGTCTCACCACGGAGTGACGGGAAATGGTCTCCTACAAAAAATACTAAAGTAGGTTCGTCGATTGTTTCGAGTTCGTCAAGAAATTCCGTCAGACCCTCGTTAGTATGCTGAACCCATGTAAGATAGTTTGTTATCTCGTCGCCGTCGCCCTGGTCATATGGCTGGTGATTCTGCATGGTAGTCGTATGAATATAAATCGGCTTGTCTGTGGTCTTAACGAGGTCTATAAGCTGATTGTATACTGTTTTGTCGTCGACGTATGTTCCGAAGTGTTCCACAGGTACAGTAAAATCGGATTCTCCGGTCTGGTCATTATGGAAAATCATAGTATCAAAACCGAATCTTCCGTAAATACGTGAACGGCTGTAAAATGTACTCTGGAAAGGGTGTACGTAAGCTGTGGAATAACCCCAGTTCTTGTAATATTGTGCAAGAGCAGGCTGTTCACGGGTAGCGAGTTCACGCTGTGGCATATTAGGGGTATTTATACCACGCACAGGCAATCCGAAAAGCAGTTCAAATTCTGAGCGTACAGTCCAGCTTGCGTAAGTCGGGGTGATAGTAGTTCCGGCATGCCCTTCTGCACGAGCCTTATCGAAACCTTCGTAATATTTGTCGTCTATGTTGAGTTCGTCAAATACTCTGAAATCCGCATAGGATTCACTCATAACTACTATTACATTCGGCTTTATACCGCCGTTGAAGTCATTAACTTCTTTCGGTTCTTCCTCGATTATTTCATTTACATGAATATCGTCATAATTTTCCGGTTCAGTAAGCCGGTTTGCGAAACTTTCGGAAGCCGTCTGTATAATGAACGCAAAAAAACCGTTATTCTGAAATTTTTCATTGAGTTTGAAAGTATTTGTTGCAGGGGTTATATCTATGTTGAAAATATTATAGACAGGTGTTGAAAAAGTCGGCAGGCAAACAAGTACGGCAAACGGAATGACACAGGCAGGAGCAGTTATAAAGCGTTTCATAGTTTTAAGCCTTAATTTCGGATTGAAATAAAAAGCAAGTCCGATAAATGCTATTACTATCAGACAGTAAATAATAAGCCGTGGAGTTATTTTTATGTACGCAAACGATTTAAGGCTTTTTACACTCCGGAAAAGTTTCATATCAGAAAGTATCAGGTGATTTCCGTTAGTACCGTACTTGAAAAGCTCCGTTATACTCAGTGCCATGAATATAAAACTCTGTACGGCTATTGAAATCCAGCCGGAACGGAAAATGGCAAGCAGAAAAATAAATACAACAGATGCAAGCAAAATGTCGAATAAAACAACTGACGGTCTTGTGACAACAAATTCAAGATACGGCATAAAACCTTTAAACTGATTTATTTCCGCCATACTGCATATGAACACCGGAAAAATCAGCATTATTGCAAGATTTATTTTAGGGTGCAAATCTGTCTGACTGTTGTGTTTTTCCTGAAACGCTTTGAAACGTTCCTTAATGGTTTTTGTTTCAACATTTGAATCTTTAGTCATTAATTAACCTCCTTTTAAATTATCAGAATCAATATATCATACTCAATAAAAAAAAGCAAGTGTTATTGAAAAATATCATCTTTTTATCACGTAATTCAGCGGTTTTGTAACTCTGTATAAAAAAACTGGTCTTATTTTAGCGAATATGCCTATATACCGAGATAACCTTTTTTTGTAGCATCATTTACGATTTTGTCAATAAGTTCGTAAAGTTCCGGCGAAACGTCGGCGAATTGTCTGGTACGGTCTTTTACCTGCTCCGCTTTTACGGTGTGTTCCTGCCAAGAAATGCAGTGCTTTGAGTAGATGAGAATAATGGGCTGTAATCTGTCGAGAAGACCGGCGAATTGTGCTTCAATGGTTATGCCGTCCTCAAACTCACGCCATAGCGAATAAAATTCTGTTTTCTGTTCGTCCGGAAGTATTCCGAAAATTCTCTGACCGGCTTTTTCCTCACGTTCCGCCTTAGACTTATAGCCCTCGTAGTCGTAACAGTAAGTATCACCGGCATCTATTTCAACGACGTCGTGAACGATAAGCATTTTCATAACCTTGAAAATATCCGTATCCGGTTTGGCGTACTCGGCAAGTAAGAACGCCATCATAGCTATGTGCCAACTGTGTTCAGCATCATTTTCCTTGCGGTCTTCGTGCAGAACATAAGTCTGTCTGTAAAGATTTTTCATTTTGTCGAGTTCAATCATAAATTCGATTTGCTTTTTAAGTTTTTCGTCAATCATAAAAAAATCACTCCTTCAATTAAATAACCATACCGCCATTTACGGCTAAAATCTGACCTGTTATGTATTCCGCACTGTCCGAGGCAAGAAAGCTGACAGCTTCGGCGACGTGTTCGGGTGTACCGAAAAAACCTAAAGGTATTTCCTCTTTTATGGCGGAAAGTTCTTCTGTAGTAAATTTACTGTTCATATCGGTCATAATGAACCCAGGGGAAACACAATTCACACGTATTCCGGAGGGTGCAACCTCTTTGGCGAGTGCCTTTGTAAAGCCTATTATACCGGCTTTAGTGGTTGAGTAGTCGACTTCACAGGAAGCTCCTACCTGTCCCCACATGGACGATATATTTATTATACAGCCGGATTTATCACGAATCATAGCCGGAAGAAATACCCGTGAACAGTTCAGCGTACCACATAGATTAATCTGCATAATTCTTGTAGATTTTTCCGTTGAAATACCGGTGAATAAATCAATTTCAGATATTCCGGCATTATTAATGAGCAGGTCAATTTTTTCTGTTTCGTGGGAAATTCTTTTGACTTCTTCGGGGTCTGAAACATCAAATCTTACGGCTTTTCCGGAAATTTCTTCCGCCAATGATTCGGCTTTTTCTGTTGAATTAAGATAATTAATCAGAACATGATAACCGTCGGCGGAAAGTTTCCGGCAAATTGCCTGACCGATACCGCCAGTACCGCCGGTGACAAGTGCAGTTTTCAATATATATCACTCCTTTACCTGTTTATTATACCT
>CAMWUB010000248.1 GCA_947177345.1 uncultured Ruminococcus sp.
GCATCGTCAGAGGGGTATAAGAGACAGCGGCTATATTGATATGAATATTCTTTACACGAATAAAATCAAATAAAACAAAACTACCGGAAACGGTAGTTTTTATTAAGGAGGTTATTTTATGAAAATACTTACTGACATTGAAATAAAATCCATGCTTGAATTTAAGGAAATTCCGGAATATGACGACAAATATATAAACAGTATTTATAATAACTGGGTGTTTCTGGACAGATTCTATGATACTATGAAAAAAACAATAAGTCCGGAAATTATTCTTTACAGTGAATATTACTGGATAACATTATTTATAAATGTGTATTATAAAAAATACAATACAAACTACTCAGGCTTTGAACAGTTTCAATTCAAGCTTATTGAACATATAGAACATACTTTAGGAAATGTTGATATAGCTTTGCTTGAAAGAATAGAATTATCAATTTATAAGATTATCTGACTATATTTTCCTCCGATATTTTGTAGGAGTTACACCGACTATCTTTTTAAACTGTCTCATGAAATGCTCTTCATTATCGTAACCGCACATAGTCGCCACCTGCGAGACCGTACATGATGTTTCACTTAAAATTTCCTTAGCTTTTTCAATTTTACCGCTTATGACATCGGAAATACAGGATACTCCGAACATATCCTTATAGATATGCTGAAAATATGACCGTGACATATTTACATCATTAGCCATAGAATCGACATTCCACCGCATCTGTGGATTTCTGTAGACTTTTTCCCTTAACTCTATCAACGCACTGTAATGTGGGTCAACAGTCTGCTGTGCCTCCTCATGACGTACAGCGGAATCGCTTATCTTAAACAATAATGTTTTCATAAGAGTATCGGTCATTTTAATACGTCTCGAAGCAAGCGAATAATATTCGCAAGCTATATTACGTATCATATTACTTATGAAATCTACATCTGCAAACTGAACAGGTCTGTTAAACGGAAGTTCAATAGATTCAAAAAATTCATTATCGCCTTTTTTGTCGAAACATAACCAGTCACATATAAAAAAATCGTTATCGGCGGAGTACTCCCATATTACAGTATCATCATATAACACGAATGTAAACGGTAACGTATGATAATTTATGTCATTTATACGGAATACCGCATTACTTTTCGTCAGGACAAGCAGAAATGAATTTTTTTCAGGTTTATGCCGGAATTTATATTGACTGTCATAAATAGAATTATAACCGGTAGATAATATATTCATTTAATCACTCCCCGACGCAATAAAACGCCATTCAATATTTTTCCAGTAGTCACCGGCGTAATCTATGCCTACTCTTGAAGCGGTTTTTATTTCCGGACGGAAACCGTCATCTTCAAACCAGATTTCAGGATTTCCGCATATCGACTTTTTATTGAAAGTACCGTCAATATGCAGATATTTTGTTATTTTAGCCGGTCCGTTATGGACTTCACCGGCACGGATAAGAACACATTGCGGTTCACCGACTTCACCGGTAGTAATATTCATTAACCAGTGTATGCCGTAACAAAGATAAACATAAATTTTACCGCTTTCACCGTACATAACTTCTGTACGCTTAGTTTTTCCCTTGGAGGCATGACAAGCTTTGTCTTCCTCACCTCTGTATGCTTCCGTTTCGTAAATTCTCTCTTTTATTAACGTACCGTCCGGAAGTTTTCTGACAAGTATTTTCCCGACGAGTTCCGGAGCTACTGTGAGACAGTCACGCCGGAAAAAATTTTCTGTAATTTTAACAATCATTTTGATACCCTCAGATTTTTTTCAAGTTCGGAATCCGGCTTGACAAAAGCGGTTTTATAGTTAGTAAATATTACCTTACCTGGTTTAGCACCGGACGGCTTTTTAACATATCTTGCAAGACAGTAATCTACCGGCACAAGATTTGAGTCACGTCCCTTGCTGTTGACGGAGGCTATAATACAAGCCTCTTCAATGGTTCTGTCTGGTGGGGTCTCACCATTTGTTACTATTATCACGTGTGAACCGGTTATAGTCTGAGTGTGTAGCCATATATCCGATTTTTCAGCGAATTTAAGAGATAATTTATCATTCTGATAGTTATTCCTGCCGACAAGTATGGTGTAACCGTCGGAAGATTTATATTCAATCGGTGGCAGAGCCTTAGGAGGTTTTGCCTTGCTGTTCGTGGATTTTATATAACCCTGCTCCCTTAATTCAAGACGGAGCTGTATAATATCATTTTCCGACGTGGCACGTGTAAGCGAATCAAAAACGCTGTCGAGGTATTGTAATTCTTCTTCACCTCGTCTGATTTGTTCAGTAAGTTTCTTTTCCGCCGTGACCGATTTTTTATACTCATTGTAAAAATGCTGTGCATTCTGTGATGGTGTTTTTCTTACGTCAAGATTTATTTCAATAACCGGACAGCTTTCTTCATAGAAATTTTCAAGTAATACTGAACTATCGCCCTTTTTTATGCGGTAGATGTTCGCTGAAATGAGGTCACCACAAAGTTTATAATAATCCCTGTCGGAACAGGCGGAAAGTTCCTCACGTTGTACTGAAATTCTTCTTGTGATGCGGTCTGTGAGGTTTACAAGCAATCTGAAAAGGTCATTAGCACGCTGTTTTGTCCGGATAGCGTTATCACGTTCTGAATAGAAATAGTCAAGCAGTGCCGAGGCTGTCGGGAGTTCCTTGTTATCCATGAAATCGCCGTATTGCGTAAGCGGTATAAATGAAAAATCTTTTAAAATGCCGTCTTTGGTGCATACGGCATTGAAACAACATTCACCATTAAGAAGCTGTATCTGTGTACGCTTTATAATGAAAAGAAGTCTTACAAGTGCCTGACCGGAAACATTACCGTCAAGATGCTGACCGTTTCCGGCATAGAAAGCCCATTCACGAGCAAGAACCGGTGAAATACCCTCGAAAACACGTATAAGAGCTTTAGAAAGTTCCGCCTGTGAATATTCATGTAAACGGTCAATAATTTCTTCACCGTCGGCGGTAAGGAAATTAAGACGGTCATTTTTCGGAGGTAGTGTATAAGTCATCGCCGGAAGTACCATTCTTTCACGGGACATTTCACTGTCGACACGTTTGATACTGTCGATAATTTTGCCGTTGCTGACGATTATCAGATTTGAACATCTTCCCATAATCTCGCACGCAAGAGTAATAACAACCACGTCGCCGAGTTCGTTTACGCACTCGAAATCAAGGAAAAGTATTCTTTCCAGTCCGTCCTGACGTATATCAATTAATTTTCCGTTGCCGAGACGTTTTCTTAAAAGCATACAGAACATGGGTGGGGTCTGCGGATTATCAACGTTTTTTTCGGTTATGTGAATCCTCGCACTACCGGCATTTGCCGATATATAAAGTTTTTTACTTCCTTGTCTTGTACGTATTGAGATAATAACTTCCTCTCGTGACGGCTGATGTATTTTTTCAATGCGTCCGCCGATAAGCTGTGTGAGTTCGTTTTTCACTGCAAACAGAAACGCTCCGTCTAAAGCCATAAAAAAATCAGTCCTTTACTTTTTTATTGAAAATATATATAAACACACTCATAAGAGCGATAAACAGCGGTATGCTCACGTATAAAAGCCATATTTTATCCACAAGGAATAAAGGGGCAATACTTATAATATAGATAGCTATATTTGCGATACTATGGAATATCATGCAATATATAATAT
>CAMWUB010000249.1 GCA_947177345.1 uncultured Ruminococcus sp.
CATTGACATTATACCATGAAAATATGATAAAGTCAATATACCGATATATTTTTTAATCGGATTATTATAAAAATAAAGGAGATGAATTTTATGTATTTTCAACGACTCAGGGATTTACGTGAGGATATGGACATGAATCAGACACAGGTTGCAGAAATCCTCAGTATAAAACAGACCGTTTATTCACGCTATGAGAGAGGTTTTCAGAATATTCCGGTGGAACATCTTATTACACTGGCGGATTTCTATGATGTTTCTACTGATTATATTCTCGGACGTACAAACATAAAAAGAGTAAACAAATAATCACACACACGAAACGCAAAAAAAGAGAATACAGAACTTTTTTACTATAAATCGAAAGGCAGACCCCTACTGGTCCGCCCCCTTTATATATATTAAATTTTAATTTATTAATTTCAAGATTATTTATTGTTGTTATTATTGTCGTTATTATTAGGTCTGCACGCAACAACTATTACGCCGATTATATTTAACCAGAATCCCCACCAGAATCCGCCTTTATAACCTTTGTTTTTGGAAATCGTCTTTGTAACAAATCCCCATATTACAGCACTGAAAATTACGGCAAAACTCGCAAATAAAAATATTGAGTTTATGCTATCCGTCAAAATTTTTCACCTCCCTCTGAATCATTTCCATACCTCCAAATCACTATGTAATATCATATCGGATATCCAGTATTTCCTATAACTGCTAAAATTTCCGAGGAGATTTTTTAATATAGAAATTTTATCACAGAAATATGATAAAGTCAATATTTTACTGAAAAATCAGCATATTATACAAATTATTCACATTATGAAGAATATTTCCGGACGTAAAAACCGTAAGCAAATAATCTAACACACGAAACGCAAAAAAACAGACGTACTCTGTAAAGTACGTCCTTTTTTTCAACGATTTTAAAAATCAACCCATTATTGCATCGTCGGCTGTATAGCTTTCAAGGGAATTTTCTTTCACCTGAATGCAGATATACTTGATACCACAATCAGCAGAAGCGGAAAACTGTCTCATTGCAGACGGTGCAACTCTTAACCAGTCGCCAGCTGTGAGTGCGATTTCTTCACCGTCAATGATTGCTTTTCCGTTACCTTCGAGAACTGCATAAATTTCTTCGTTCTGCTTATGTGCGTGGAAAAACGGTACACCAGCTTCTGCCGGAAGTTCGTTGATACTTACTTCCGCACCGGTAAGATTAAGTGCGTCATGAAGTTCTGTTCTTGCGTTGTCTGCAACGCTTACTTTTGTGTAGTTAGCCATAATTATTTACTCCTTTTAAAGTTTTTCCGGAACTGTTTCCGTTTCTGTAATTATATAATATCACGGATTCCATATTTTTACAAGTACGCACTTTCAAGTAACATAGTTACTTTACGGTGACTATTACGTATTATCGGCACAAATCAGATTGTAAATAAATTATGAACAAAAAAACTGTTGACATTTTCCGGATAATACATTATAATTTTATGTAACATCATATTTTAATGCATAAGGAGTTTTTTTTATATGACGAAGCAATGTAGTGACTATATGTGGTACAACAATGAAAAATTCGTACTCATTGACTGCGAAAGAGATAAAGATATTATTAATTCAGCGGATTTCGGACTGAAAAATTTTTCCTCTATGACGTGCTGTTACAGAGGTTATACCGCTGAATACTTTATTGAAGATAATTTTTTATACGGAAAGAAAACCGCTGAATATCACACGGAAAAAACAGATTCCGGCATAAAACTTAATTTCAGAACGTCACCGAAAATAAGAATGAATTATACCGGAAGTGCCATCATTGCAATAAATGACAATGAAAAATATTGTATGTCTGATTTTTTTGACTGTTTTCTGTTTTTTGACAGGGCTTACGAATTATATTTCATTGACGGTGAACTATGTGAACTTACTGACCTTTCACCTGCTATTCAGGAGTATAAAGAATTAGAAGATGAGCTTAAATATAAATTTGAAAAAACAAGAGAAATCGCCGTAAAATATCTTCAATATGAATACGGAAATTATAAATGGGGGTGAAAAATATGACTAAAACAAAAGAATTACCGGTTTGTCCGGTGGAAACTACACTTTCATTAATCGGAAGCAAGTGGAAAATAATGATTATAAGAAATTTACTCAATCGTCCATGGAGATTCAACGAGTTACAGCGTTCTCTTACAGGCATTTCACAGAAAGTTCTTACAGATAACTTACGGGCTATGGAATCTGACGGTATTATCAACCGTGCTGTATTCGCAGAAGTTCCGCCGAGAGTGGAATACTCCCTGACGGAACTTGGTTATTCTATGAAACCTATTCTTGATTCACTCGAATTATGGGGTATGAATTACAAGAAAATGTTTGAAAATAACTGATTTATTTCTGTAAATTACATACCATAATGTATTCACCGTCATTTTCGCTGACGACTTCAAAACCTGCTTTACGATACATTCTGTAAGCATAATTTTCTTTCTGTACGGATAACGACACTTTTTCATAGTTTTCAGATTTCAACATTGACAACATACTTTCAAGTAAAGCTGTTCCTATTCCCTGACCTCTGAAATCACTGTAAAGTGATATTGCAAGCGACGGAATATTATTATCAATATGTCCGTAATCGTCCATTATACGAACCCATACAGCACCTATAATTTTATTTTCAGTTTCGGCAAAAAGACAATAATCGTCTTTTTTGCCGAAATTTTCAATATATACCTGCAATTCCGGCTTTTCGATTATAGAAAATTCCGGTTTTTCCATACCGTCCGGAATAAAAATCGCCTCATAAAGAAATTTATCAAGTATTTTGTATTCGTCATTTTTTAAAGGACGGATTATATAATCATTCATTATTACAGACCTAATTGAATTTCCTGTATTCTGAGTGCGTCCATAACGGTTATGCCGTCACCGTCTCCGTATATATCAGCATTTGCCATACCTTGCGGTGTAAGTCCGAACTCGTCGGGGTTTACGATATACTGCATTATAGTTACAGCATCAGCTATAGTAACTTTGCCGTCCTCGTTAGCATCGCCGAGGAGGGTAGGTTCAGGGAGGACATTTTCTATATCTGTTAAATTCTTAATCATCATAGAATTAGAAGGTGATATTATTATTTGTACAAATCCAGTATCTTCCTTTATCTTCTGTAAAAGCTGAAAATATTCATCTTGTGTATATAATTTATCTATAATGTCAATATGTGTATGTTCTGAACCAGTTCCTTGGGTATATGGTATATTATTATCAGATAAATATTTTGTTAAAGAAGCTACATCTTCTTCATTTTGCAATTCATATCCATAAAAGCCCCACCAAACTATATTTCCATATGATAAGAGTATGTTTTTTGTACTATCTTCAGATATGAAAAATTTCTTGTTTTCGTCATCAAAATAATCATTCATTTCATGCCATATGCTATATTTATGACCATTAGCAGTAAAAGAAACTGTATATGGGGTAATACAATCAGTATTATATATATACAATGCATTTGAAGTGATTGCAGTCATTGAAACTGCACATGTTGCTACAGTAAAAAAAGTAGCAACTATCTTTTTTAAAGAGTTTTTCATAAATATGCCCCCTTAATATTTAATATTTTGATTATTACCAGTATAAAAATGTATCAAATC
>CAMWUB010000250.1 GCA_947177345.1 uncultured Ruminococcus sp.
CTTGATAATATTCAGAAAGCAAAAGCCAAAGTTCCGCAGATAGAAGTAACATTTGATTTTGATTCTGATGAACAGCTTTCAGTTACAGCTACTGACCTGATGGCTAAAAGTACTAATACAATAAAGGTAGACAGAAGCGTGTTACTTGAAGATGATACTAAACGTTCAAAGCCGACCGCAATAGATTTACTTATTGATTGTAGCGGTTCAATGCGTGGTGAATCTCTTGCCGATGCAAAAAATGCTTGCAGAAAATTAATATCAGATGTAGTTGATATGTCCGTAAACGAAGTAGGTATTACAACTTTTGCAAATTCAGCAAAATCAATATGTGATATGACTTCTGATAGAAAAGCTCTGATTGATAGTATTGACGATATGGTGGCATGGGGTGGTACTAATATGATGTATGGTATTGAAAGTAGTTATAAAAAGCTCCTCACCTCTCAGAAACCGGATAAAATTGTATTTTTAATGACAGATGGCTCACCTAATGGTGGTGACCGTTCAGAAATAATTGCTGAAAAAATGCGGTTTGAAAATAATGTAAGACTGGCCGTTATATTTATCGGTAATCCCAATTCAAGAGGATTTGCCATTGCCCAGAACGTCGCCAGAGCTAATACACTTGCCGGTGAAACTCCGCTGTTTTATACCTCAAAGAGTATGAGCGAACTGGGTGCGATATTCAAGAGGGTTTACACTGATATTACAAGTTTTAATTAAAGGAGATGTTTAAATTGAATATTAAATTAGATGATTCAAAGCCGAAATTTGATATTTCGCAATGGAAAGATATGTTTAATCAGAAATCTTTTGAAGTCCCTAAAAATGAAGTGGAACTGAGAAAAGTTTTCAAGGAAAAAACAGTATCTATCAAGTATGTTTCAGATGCTATTGTTGCAATAACAAAGTGGGACGAATACGATTTAGATGAAGAATGTCCAGATAAAGATTCAAAAATTGATAAATTCCTTGAATTATATGACGTAATCTATCCGGAAATAAAATTAGTCATTGCAGAACCACAGGAACAGGAAGATTCAGAAAAAGAAATAAAAACAGAAGAAATAATTGATATTATTGATACTGAATCACTTAATCTTGACGACGCTCAGGAATTTATTATATCAAACAGAGATAAGTTCCGTAAAGATGTTGAGTCAAAAATCAAATTCAATGCTCCTGTAATCTATGATGGTATGCCCGTTACAGTAAACAGTAAATTCCGTATAAAATGTTCGGTTGAAAATATCAGCTATAATAACGTATTTATTTTAAATAATGAACTTGAAAATGTAATCGCCGTCGGAAAGATAGTAAGTAAAGAGGGGGATAATCTTGTTACAATCCGGAAAGATGATATAGATTTTTCAGCGTTCCGGAATAAAACTCAATTCAATCTGGCTGTTCTTAAACTTAATGCGGAATCTTCATTTACAGGCGAAATGATATATAAGCCTATAAAAATTCAGCTTCATGTTATGAAAGAATCTGAACGTGTTCTTTGTATAGATTTTGGCACAAGTAATACTACTGCCGGAAGTTATCGGATAAAAGACGAATACAGCAACGAACCGGAACTTGTAACTTTTGCAGATGTAACACAGGATAATAAACTTGTTAATTATTTTCCTACAATTGTATATATTCAGAATTGTGCCGATTCCAGTAATGTAAAGTATAAGTTTGGTTTTGAAGCAAAATCGCTTGAAAGAAAAGGAAATTATGAATCATCTGCATCAGTTTTCTATCAGATAAAGCACTGGCTTATTGAAGATAGTTATTATTCTGAAACGATTGAAGTATTTGACGAAAACGGCAATTCTACAGAACTTTCAAAAAAAGATATCGTAAGGGCATATATAAAACACGTTATATCATTGTCAGAAGATTATTTCAACGTAAGATTCAAAGAGCTTCATTTTACAGCACCTGTAAAAATGAAACATAAATTTATAATGATATTGAAGAAAATTCTTCCTGAATATACGATAGTAGAAGATGCCATAGATGAAGCCGGAGCTATTCTTTTTGATTATGTATCAGATAAATTTATAAAATGGCAGAATAACACGAATAAGGAACTTTATGAGGGCAATGTTGCCGTAATAGACTGTGGTGGCGGTACAACTGATTTAGCTACTTGTAATTATCGTTTTATGGAAGAAGATGATATAACACAGATTAACAGAATAGAAATCAATACACATTTCACAAACGGAGATTTCAATTATGGCGGTAATAATATAACATACAGAATCATGCAACTTATCAAACTTAAGATAGCTGTTAAATATGGTTTTATTTCAGAGGAAGAATTTAATAAAGTACTTGAAAGGTCTGAAAATGATATTCTTCTTTACGCCGACAGAAATGATTATGACGAGCAGTCACTTTATAGGGATTATATTGAATTATATTCAAGATGTGAAGATTTTTTACCTACTCAGTTCAATAATATGTCTGAAATGTTTTATGATGAAGATATACCGAAAATAAAGCGTAATTTCTATTATTTATGGCAGTTTGCAGAGCAGGTTAAAATAATATTCTATCGTGAGGAAAAAGAAGTCAAGAAAAATAAATGGGACGATGCCATTCAGACAATAGGAGATTTAAGGCTGAATTATCTTTATAAGGTTGAGGGGGATTCACTTGTAAGGCTTGAATCACCACTTGATAATCTTGAAGTTACTATTACTGAAATACGTAAGGTAATTTTCGGCGATATATATAATCTTCTCAACAGGATTCTTAATCTTGAAAACGGTCTGCCAAATCCGGTTTATGATTATTACAGACTTTCAGGTCAGTCCTGTAAAATAAATCTTTTCAATGAACTTCTTAAGGAATTTATTCCGGGTAAAAGATTACGTGCAAAAATGGAAGGCAGTTTTGAACATATTGAAAGTATATCACTTAAAAAACATTGTATTGACGGCAGTATAAGATATATTATGAATAAAAGACTGAATATGCAGGCTAAAATAGTTTCAAATCATGAGCAGGCTGAAAGAATCTATTCTGTTTATTTCGGTGATTTGAATGACGAACTACCGGCTGAAAGTCCTGAATCCAATGCACTTATTTTTTATCCGGTAAAATCTGAACTCGATGAAATTACTGTTGTTGTAAGAGATTCAACAAAGATTATCAGAAAAATAAATGTTTCACCACGTTCTATAAGCCGTGCAAGACAATATCAGAACCCTGAAATTGTTATAAACGAACTGAAAAACGGTAATTCTTCAATCGACTGGGAAAAAAACTGTATTAAATTAGCGGATTTGAACTTAAACGGAAAAAACGGCGTACATGATGTTGTTGTTGCAGTTCCTGCTGGAAATGATGACGGATATGGTTTCTATATCCACTTCATCAGAAAGATAATAAATGATAATACTGAAGAATATAAAGTTTCTGACGGAATGTATTATAATTATGAACGGACAAATTCAGGCTTTTTTGATGGTTTGAGGTGAAGTTGAATGAAAATAATAAAATCCACCTCTATAAAATTAGAGAGTGGAATGTTATTAAGCAGAGAAATTCTTGAACAAATGAATTTTCAAAGTAATCTGTTTAAACTCCAGTATGACAGTTATCCCGACGGCATTATATACGGTTTTGAATATACGGAGGAAAATAATAACC
>CAMWUB010000251.1 GCA_947177345.1 uncultured Ruminococcus sp.
TTTGACTTTCCTATAAAAGCGACAAGGTTTCATGTTCATTTTATTCATTGTCGCCTTTGCGGTTTGCTCTCCTGCACGCCATTTAGCACATTCTGCCTTGAACCGTTCCATATCAATAGGAATAGGTTGTCTACCCTTGTACTTGCCTTGTGATTTAGCTATAGCGATTCCCTCACGTTGTCGCTCTAATATGGTTTCTCGCTCCAATTCGGCTAACCCTGCAAAGACAGTAAGCATAAAACGCCCTTGTGGTGTAGTAGTGTCAAGCTGTTCTCGCAAACTAATGATTTCAACGCCTTTTTCCTGCAAATAATGAACGATTTTCAGCATATCGGCACTGCTCCTTGCAAGTCTGGCATATTCACACACAACAAGAACATCTCCGTCACGCACATAATCAAGCATCTTCTTTAGTTCTGGACGGTCTGCACTCTTTCCACTGCATTTATCTATGAAAATACGGTGGATAGGCTTTCCAAACCCCTCTAATGCTTTAAGCTGTCGGGCTTCGTTCTGGTCAGTGCTTGATATTCGCACATATCCTATGTAGGTCTTTTCTTTTTTTGACAATTTTCATATCTCCTTAAAAAGTGTATGTTTTAAGTATATCATATATTAAAATATATGTCAATAGATAAAAACAATTTATATAATACTCTTTTTAGGTTATTAATAGCGTGTACTGATATAAAACACTTCTATTCCAAAAGCGGAAATTTCAGTTTTTTCCTATAAGGAAAATGTTTCTTTGATTTCTGCTTGTTTGGTGGTATTCGTTTGTTATCCGATGAGTTCTTTGGCTGTACCGGCTCTGTTGTTGGTTCGCTATTAGATGGGTTTTCCTGCTTTACTGGTTCTTGTACTTCACCACTATTTGACGGGCTTTCCGTGGGCTGTACAGGTGGTTCAGGCTGTACACTATCTGCATCACTATGTGGCTTAGGGTCGTCCTTACAAGTGAAGTATATGAGCGAATCCGCCCATTCTTCAAACTTCATTTTCCCACCGCCTACGTCCGCAAAAGAAGAATCTGCCCTTTTCTTAAATTCCCATTGGGAAATAACACCCTTTGCAACTAATTCATTCAGGGCTTTTTCTAACGGCTCTTTAATTCTTCCTCGCCACGTACTACCTCGTTCTTTTCGGACAGTCTCAATTGTTGGTATATTGGTATATGAAAGCAAGGTCTGCACTTTTAATTT
This sequence comes from uncultured Ruminococcus sp., assembly GCA_947177345.1. Taxonomy (GTDB): domain Bacteria; phylum Bacillota; class Clostridia; order Oscillospirales; family Ruminococcaceae; genus Ruminococcus. Next base: position 1,203 of record CAMWUB010000251.1, read on the forward strand.
ATTGAAATTACCGTCTTTTCTGTTGTTCTTATTGTAATATTGGCAAGCAAGCAATTGTCCTATCCTGTAAGCATTAGGCTTGCGGTTATCGACGGAAAATAATGCTTCTGGGTATTCTGTAATTCGACGGTGCTTCAAATACTGTGCGAACTCGTCACTGAATGTCATATGAATATAACCATATTTAATTTTTCCGTCAAAAAGAATAGGACACTCATAATTTTCCTTTTTCCCTCTTGTTGATTCCTGCCACTTTACAGAACTATTCAGAAGTAATTTCAAATCCTTAGCTACTTGTTTACGTACTGTCTGGAGCGATTCTGTGGCTCTGCGACGGTCATTTTCGTCCTTTGCGATAACGCCTTTGTGTCCGCATAAAAAAGCATATCTCCTTAAAGGGATAAGAACTTCATTTTTACTCTCCCCGTCATCACCAATATGGTTTTGCTTTGTGAACCATATTAACCCTGCACATAGTAATTTATGTGTTGTTACTCCAAACGCTTTTCCAATACTGGAAAAATCATCAATCTTCAAAGAAATACCATTGTTTTCAATAATCATGCGTCCATAAATACTAATATTGCCATTCCTGCTCTGCATTTTCGCCATTCCTACTGTAGCTTTACTATAAGTTATTCTCATGAAATAAAAAATCCCTCCGTTTCCACCGGAGGTACATTAGGATATTTTCACTGGATTTTTTAAAATTTCCTCTTGACAAATTCTAAAGGCTGTGTTATAATACCAGTGATACCTTAATTGTATCTTCGGTTGGTTGTATTTTTTGATATGCCTAAAAGATATATTATGGTTTTGTGGAGGGAGTAGTTGGAACTTTGGTCGGTTGAAACTACTTCCTTTTTCTTTTCAGCATAACAGTAACAATTATAACACACTAAAGTCCATTTGTCAAGAATGGACTTATATTTTTTTCCTAAAAAATGAAAATTTTTAGCCGTTCACGACAAAAAATGGCTTGTATTTTGTGCAAAGAATGGCTTTCATTTTGTGCAAAGAATGGCTTCTTTTTTATGGTTTTCATCATTTTTTGTGGCTATTTTACGCTAAAATCCGCCCCGCCCATCCTTTCAATATATTTAATATATTCAATGCACGCCCCCATTTTAAAGAGGGGGCGTGCATCTTGATTCTGCCTAAAAAGGAAAGATTTTTCCGCCTGCTCCCCCGTTAAACTTTTTAATCATCATTGTAATCTTGCAACTTCTGTTTCTGTTCTCCATGTTCTGCGACGGCATCTTCTATTTCGTCTGGACTGATACCGCTGTACTGTTGATAGTATGAAATGATTTCCGCATCACGTTTTCTTCTCCTCTGATATTCATGTTCGGCAAGGCTCTGAACCTGATTTCTGATTAAGTCAAGCTGGCGTTGCAATTCTTCTTTATGCTTTTCTAACTCCGTTACCTGCTTCTTCAATTCCAATTCCACTTTGGAATAAATAAGTCTTTGTCCTCGTTGAATGTCCTGTTGCTGAGCGGTCACTAAACGTAATTGTTGCTGTAACGTGTTTACAGTTTCAGTTGCCGTCGCCCATTTCGGATAGTCAACTGTATTATATTCTTTTACGGCTTTGTCATATTCATTCCAGTCATTAACCAGACTATCGTATTCATTTCCTAATCGCTTTTCTTCTTTTTTGCGGTTAAAAATATTCATAGTGTTTTCATAGTCTCCCATGATGTCTTTCACATACATCTCCTTGCTTTGTTGCGGTCGTGGTTTACTGGGTCTGGTAGGGTGTGCCGGTGGTTCAGGTAGTTTGATATTTAAAATCTCTTTTTGGGTCTCGACAATTTTCTTTTGCAGATTTTCCAGTTCAGCTTGTGCGGTTACTTTTTGTTTTTCGGTTTCACTTAGTTGAGAATTTTTTTCATAAATGAGTTGTTGCGTTTCATTCGCTTGCATGGTGAGGGCTGTTAGGTTCTGCCTGACTTCTTTTTCTTTTGATTGCAATTCATCAAGCGTTGTCTGGATTTGTTTTTTCTTTCCGGTCAACTGGTGGACTTCTTCTTCCGCTTTTAATTGTTCAACCGATTTCCTTTGCGGAGTTTCTCCCGTCAAAAAATGAACGTTAAAATTTTTAAGACAGTAATCGTCAACAAGTTTATTCAGTTCTTTCATTCTTCCCTTTGTAACAAAATGTTTGCCGTTTATTCCTTTTCGGGAAGTAGTCTCGCCTGTCTTTTTATCCCTGTCTGTCCACTCGGCATAAGCAGAAACTAATGCGTGCATATGTGGGAGTGACATTCTTTTACTTCCGTCTTTGTCGGTGTACTCATGCACTTCATCAAAGTGAACGAACCCACCGTGAACATTTTTCTCTCCGAAAAAATCTTGGTACATCTGATAAACGTCATTGAAAAATTGTTTGGCTG
>CAMWUB010000252.1 GCA_947177345.1 uncultured Ruminococcus sp.
TTTATATTTAGTATATCATACATATTTTTTAATGTCAAGCCTCAAGAACATAAAAAAAGGTATCATATAAAAAAACTGCATAGCATTCAAGCCATGCAGTTTTTCTGATTTGTTCCTTTCAGGATACCCCATAATCTTAAACAATATTTTCACGACAGTTTATGTGCAGATAACTATCGTATTTATTGCAGATTTTTATTTTTTTATAATTTCCTGTCTCATTTTCACGAGGTCAAAAACATTTATTATTTTGTCTTCCTGTAAATCTCCGGCTTTCCAGTCGGTAAGGTTGCCTGTACCAAGTAACCATTTTTGCATCATAACGAGGTCAGCAATATTGAATTTACCGTCCGCATTTACGTCGCCTTTAATGCCTGTAGATGTCTGACTGTTATCATATTCATATACAAGTGTGACCGTTTTATAGTCAATGACAATATCGCTACCGCCGTCGCCCTCTTTTTCGGAGAACGCCCACCAGCCAGTCTGTAATTCGGCGGTATCTTCCGTAGCAGTTCCCTGAACATTTAAATTTGAACCGTTTTCACCAGGTACAATAAATTCGTCGTCAAAAGGAATAACAATCTCGTTCACGCCGTTTGAATAGCTGTAGTTCTTGCAAGCCCATGAAGCGTTAGTACCGTCGGCGAGTTTTATATTATTGAAGCAGAGACCACCACCGCCACTGTAGTAGGCTGAACCCTCTGTTGAATGACTATCCACGGAGATAACAATTTCCTTAAGATGTTCAATGTCGCCGAGTTGTATTATTTTAGCACCGTCTTTATCCTTTAATTCGCCGAAACTGTATTCTTTTTTATCTACTGTAACATCAGGTGCTTCATAAACTGTCTTGTCTGTTGGTTCGTCGGAAACAACAACCTGTGCCACTGAAAGAGGTGGTAATTCAACTTCAATTTTGTTTCCGGAAACATCATTCTGAACGTCAATTATGCGGATTTCACTGCTGTCCTGAGTTACAGCATATACAACAACGCTCTTATAATCTTTAGAAGAGCCGTTAATATCAATGACAGCCTTTTCAGCATTTGACTTATCCTTGTTGGAAAGTACTACTGTAACTTCGGAATCGTCACTGCCGTTTATAGAGGCAAATGAAGTAGCTTTTGAAAGGTCTTCAGTTTTTGATTCAACAAGAGTATCGCCGAAAGATGCACCATTTCCGTCGTAATTTGTATAAAGATTTATAGCCGATTCAACATAAGGACAATCTGGAAGTGTACCCCAGTATGTAGCGAAATAAACGTTATTCATGGCAAATGCTCCGAGAGCTTCCGTTTCAGCTATTGCAGAAACAACTGATTTTCCTGTAACTTTTTCATTTGCAATATCGGCGAGATTATATTCTGAAACAGCGAGTTTAGTTCCGGGGTAATATTTTTCTATTGACTCCTGAAGTCTTGTAAGGAACGGGTAATATTTTCCATAATATGGCTGAAGCCAGCTGTTTTCAACATAAGTTTCGTCATAGAGACTTCTTGCTGCCTGTAATCTTGCATCATCAGTGCCACAATCCTGAGCATAATAATGTACGTCAAAGACATCAAGCAGACGTTTGCCGGATTCCTTTTCAGCTTTTGCCATACTTTCAAGATAGTAGTCAACATACCAGCCATAATTATTTTTTACTTTTTCCCATTCAGGGTCAGTGAAATCTCCGTTGTTACCTGCCATTATACACGGAAGCATACCCCACAGAGCAGGTCCGAAAACTTCAGCATCAGGGTCAATGTCCTTTACAACCTTTGCGAGTTCTATGGATTTTTCAATAAGTTCATTACAGCCTGCCTCTTCGGAGTGATTAAGCGGATGTGTATCATTCCACAGGAATGGCTCATTGTCAAGACTATAGCCCTGAATGCCTGTTGAAGTCTTTGCATTGCCGAGAGTTTTAACAAGGTAATTCACATATTCGTCCATATATACTTTATTGTCTGTAAGGTCAGGTGTAAGTGAAAGTTCACCGTTTTTTCTGAAAACAACTTCATTCCAACGTGATGATGGTGCTTTTTCATTTTCCTTTACAGTTCCGTCCTTATCGGCTGAAACATAACCAGCCATCTGAAGAGTTGTTATTTTATACGGTACGTTATAGTCTTCACATTCCTGTGAGAGTTTTCTTGCGGCGTAACCTGCTCCGTCGGTGACATCACCTATATTCGTATCGGAACTGTTTACCCAGTCTTCACCGGCATTTGACCAGTTAGTTTCCCAGTTATAACCGGTATATCTGTTACCACCCTGACGTACTGCATTAACTTTTACGTTCTTATAGTTATTTATATTTCCGTACTGATTTATTCCGTAGATATAAGGGCTTATTTCTTTCTTGTCTCCCTTGAGATTTACAGTTACATTCATATTGTATGAACTTTCAACAGCTACGGCGTTAAACGTCGCCATAGGTAAAGAAGTAACTGTAATAAGCATAGCGGTCAAGAGCGGTTTAATTTTTGGCATGGTAATTATCCTCCTGAAAATTATTTTTTTCCTCGCACCATAAACTTACTTCCGGTACAGGTTTATTATTACTTGTATTAGGTATGCGAAAAGGTCCGTGTTGCCAGTTGTCTATGTTGCAGTCAAGAAACTGAATATATCTTGAAAGCGACTGTGCAAGAATAATCATGAAAGTAAGAGCAGTGCTGTTACTGTAACCATATACAATTGAAGTTTCTTCTGAATCGTCAACAGCAATTCTCCACATAATGCCAAGGCGGTCTAACCTGTCAACTATATATTTAAGTTTTTCCGGTGAAATATCAAGATGTCTTGTGAGATAATCAAGAGATTGCAGACGGTCTCTTCTTCCGCTTCCGAGATAATAAATAAGTTTAAGTGTATCAGGGTCAGCAAGAGTTTCAAAAATAGTTACCATCATTTCAGTGTTTTCTACATAAGGATAGAAACCATTTTCCGGAATCTTAACAAAACAGAAATATTTCAAATCTTCATTCAGCCTTGCCAGTGACATTTCATAATCAGTTTTTATTTCACCATATGTTTCAAGTTCGAGATTTTCCGGATAGTGAATCTTTGATTTTCTGTATTTAGTGAATGCACCCATAACAGAATAAAAAATCTTCATAATAAGGTCGGAACGTTTATCTTCAGGAGTCTGTCTTATAATTCTGTTTATTATAAGTTCAATATCCATTTCACTGCATACTTCCTCCACGCCGAAAAGTGAATCAATTGAAACACCCAGAACTGAAGAAATTTCCGGTAAAAGTTCACTGTCGGGATAGCTTCCTTTTTCCCATTTGGATACAGCCTGCGGAGTTACATTCAGTTTCTTAGCAAGCTGAACCTGTGTAAGACCACGACGCTTTCTGAATCCTGCTAAATTCTCACCAAAGTTTATGAAAATTCACCTCCGATTTTTTCTATATTACCATTGTATCACAATTATAAGTTGAAGTCAAGCAACATTTATTACATATATTCAACCTGTGGTTTATAACAGAATAAAAAGTTGAATTACAAAACAGTTACCTGAAAATTTAAAATCAGGTAACTGTTTTATATGGAAAATTTTCCGTAAGTATGATATTATAAATGCCATGGAGTTGATATA
>CAMWUB010000253.1 GCA_947177345.1 uncultured Ruminococcus sp.
GAGTTACACATTGACATCAAAGTGGACTCAAAATGTTTTAAAGATTTATATTATGTTAATAATCAGGTATTGATTATAAATAAACAGATATGGTACAAGGCATTGAGTATTGTCGAGACAGACGAAATTTTTCAGATTCCGCTTGAAATAACTAAAAACGGTGAAAAGCATTACTATAATATTATTTTTCTGGCAAGAATAGATTGCATTGATTACAGAGGTAAAATAATATCCGGAAATACTGGCAGATATAATATATTCAAATCGAAAATTTCAGAAGATTATTCTGTTTATGTTTCTGAAAAACTTATGACTGAATTGAAAGAATTTACCACACTTAAATTTAAGGGAGTTGATTAAAATTGAAACTGGATTTCACACGGATTCCGCAGAACTCAAGAACAATTATAATAGAACGTTTCAATGACCAGGCTGAAAATCTATGTACTTTACTTAAGGGACAGGATTCTGATGATGCACTGATAGTAGTAGACGAAAAACTTTGTGTAAAGAGTTTCGAGGAATTTAAAACAAAATTCAGACCTACTGTATATGAAGTATTCACGAAAGACGAAACCGGAAATTTAAAAGTAACATATTCACTTGAAATGTGTGACGGTGCTAATCCCATATCCCTCTGTGAACACGAATTTTATAAAGCCGTACATGATATAGCTGTTGAAAAATCCGCAAGTAATACTGATAATAACAATATAGACTATACTAAATTATATGAGGCTCTTAATCCTAAGCTGATTTACAAACGTGCAAGACGAAGACGTGATGATGTACGTCAGTTTATTACAAATGCACTCGAAGAACAGGAAAAGGGAAATCCGGACGGTGTGAAAAAATGGATGCTCATGGCTAAACAGACACACGAAGCTGTAAAGGAAGAATATTCCGGAAGTGCCTTGAGATTATTACCTCTTGTGGTAAGAGATACTGAACTTCTTCTCGAAAGTAAAGGTATATCAGGTGATAATAAAAATAATAACTCCGAAGAGACCACTTCAGAGGCTTTGCCTTGTTCTGTAAAATGGGATTCCGACGGAAATCTGATAACTGTTCCACGTGAGGCAATTAAAAAGGAATCGCTTACATTGGAAGATAAAAGAAATAAAGTTCTACAGATAACACAAAAAAACTGGGAATCTACTGCCGATGCAATAAATAATCAGCATGAGGGTTCAGTTGATAAAAATTTATTCTTATCTGTTTATTCAGAACAGAAAAATACAGCTTTATCTACACTTACTACAGAAGAATTAAAAGAACGTAAAAAAATTTATGGAGATATGTATGTTTCAGCACAGCAATCTTTCTGTAATGCGGTAGGCTATCTTGTACAGAAAGTTGCAAGTATGGAACAGTTTTTTATACACGCTTCAGATGATGACGGAATTGTTGAAAGTGGCGTTATAATTGCTAACTGTTCCGTTTCGGATATAATTGAAAATGAAAGATATGTAAAAAATTTTCTGAAAAATGCAAAAAACAGCGAAAAAGACAGAATATGGTTAGCAGTTCTTCCGGCTACCGTCGATAAGGATAAAAAATGGGTTGAATCCTCAACAACTTCTGATGTTGATTTTGACCTGTATAATATGGATATTTTTTCAATAAACGAACCTGAAAGTAATGAGGGAATCGAAACTGTAACTATAGCGGATATAAATAATATTTCTTCGTTACTTGCTGAATCCGGAATACTTTCATTTTTCAATTTCAATGCGTGTGAAGCCACAAGTTTCAAGACTTTCGGAGCTAATCCGGATATTATCAGGGAATATAATAAAGAAACGTCTGCAATTAAAAGACCAGATGCCACTGTACTGGCATATCCGAATTTTACTATTATTCCGAAGAATCAGCGTAAAGTTGAAATGGTAAATGGTAATAAATTATTTACGCCGGCTATATATATTGATTCCGCTTATGTGGCTGCCGGTATAGTCGTATCTACTCAGAACATGAAGATACAGAAAAAGAAGTACGGTAAAAAAGTTATGGACGGCAGACCGTTTATGAGATTCGACCTTGAAGAAGAAAAAAGCAGTCAGGCATTTATCGCCAGATTCAATCCGGAGAGCAGGTTGAATATGGACAAGGATTTTGCAACACTGATACGTGGCAAGAATGGTAATGCTTTCTGCTTCAGAAGCGATTCACTTGAAAAAAATGCCTTTGTATTCACGGCTCGTACAATGAACACCAAACCTGTTTATTGGTTCATGACACAGCAGTATTTTACTTTTCTTCTGGAAAGAACCTATACAATAGGCGGACTGACTTCTGACAAAGCGAAACAGTTTTCAAATGCGGTTTCAAATATCGTAAGCAATGAAACGGATGATACTATAGTAAATCAGTTATTGCGTTCCGGCGAAAAATTTTACTATAACGATGAAACAAAATCTTTTTCATTGAAGTTCAACGGTATAGACGAACAGCTGGATTTTGTAATCAGTGTGGTTGACGACTAAACGGAGGTAAATTATGGATTTTCATTATGAGATAACTATTAAAGGTTCTAAAGATACTATAGAGTTCAAAATTGACGACGATAATAATAATGATGCTATTACAGGAGTTAAATTCGGTTTCAACAGCGATGACGCTACCAAGGAACGTGACAGAAACGGCAGGGTTGAAATGGTTGTATTCGGAAAATTCGACGGAAGACGTGAAACTCTTACGGCAATTAAACAGCTTTCAGAGTGGGCAAGAAGTAACGACGATGTATACAGAGAAGTTACAATAGTTCTGACAACTTCCGAAAACGGCAGTGACGGAAATTTCAGCAGAACATATCATTTTGACAAGATGTTCTGTATTGATTATTTTGAAAAAACAGGTCTTGCTATAGAAAATGATAGTAATAATAATGTTGGTCTTGAATTTACACTGTTCATGGCACAAGCACCTACTTATAAAATAAGCGAAACAAAAGCCGAAATTTTCTGATTGGTGATTTATTGTGAAATTTACTAATTTACCTGAATTTCTGAAATACAGTGACTTTACAGTACAGAGCCATGAGGGTAAACATACGGTATGTAAAGTTTTGCTTTTGATAAATCCGGATAATGCGGAAAGTTTTCTTTCGGCATCAGAAAACAGAAGAAAAATCGGAATATTTTCAGATTCAGGAGAACGTATAATGGACGGAGTAATTTCTGCTGTAGATGTCAGTTACGGACTGACTTCTACTAAAGCAGAAATTACTATAAATTCTGAATCCGTTTTTTTTCAGGAAAAAGGAGCGGAAAGAATATTCCAGAATCCTGAAAAAACATATTCCGATATTCTTAAAAACTTTGAAAATATTGAAATAGGTATCTGCGAACATATAAACGATGTAGTTGAAGAAATTATATATCAGCATAATATTGATGATTTTTCTTTTCTTGTATACCTTGCTCATAGATGCGGTACGGGATTATGGATTACTGAAGATGGTAAAATATCATTCGGAATGATAAATAATACAAAAACCATTTCTGATTCTGAAAAAAAATATCAGAATTTGTTCTCATAGACGTTTAAGTAATAGATG
>CAMWUB010000254.1 GCA_947177345.1 uncultured Ruminococcus sp.
CAATTAAATTATATCACATAAAAGGCTTTTTTGTCAACTCTTTCCGGAAATATTTTCCGGAATTTTTTATTAATAAGTTAATTTTTTGCGTTCCGCCTGTTAATTTTTTGTATTTCATATGTTATTTTTTGCGTTCCGTATGTTAAATTATTTTTATACCGCTTTACCGTCCTATTTCCGGAAACCGGATAAATCTGAATAACCTTTCGGCAAACCTTCAACACGCCTAATGTTTATAAGAACACGCTGTTTGAACTCCTTTGAATATACAACTTCTCCTTGCCAGAAATCACCGGCATTTGTCCGGAAAAGTATACATTCATCTGTGACAGCAAGCCGGATTTCGTTCTGTACTCTGTGTTCTTCGGTCATCTTATCCACCCTCTCGCTCTTGCCTGATACCAACACCAACCAGATTTATAACCATGTTTTTTAGCATATATTCCTTCAAATCTTTTATGTTCTTACACTGGTTTGGTGAATCGTCATATTTCAGTGTAAAACCGGTAATATTTTTGAGTTCTGCATTGTCATTGAAGTCAAGGGTACGTTCTTTTTTCGGGAAAGAATATCCGCACGCCGGACAGGTTTTAACATCGTCATCGGGCTGGAAAGTATAGAAGCATTCCGGACACTGCAAGACCTTTATTTCCGGCGGATTATCGGCTTTCTGACGTGTTTTTTTCGGTTTACTCTGCAAACTCCATTGACGGTCCGCATCAGGCATTCCAAAACGTGAATAGTTTCCTACATGGTCAATGATTATTGCCGATTTATCGGGCTTATATCTCATAGAACGCATACTTTGTTGGATAAACAAAGTTAAACTTTTGGTAGGTCTTAGAAGTATCACGCACGAGCAATCCGGAACGTCATAGCCTTCCGATATAATGTCAACGTTACACAGAATTTTAATTCTACCGTTCCGGAAATCTTCGGTAATCCGCTGTCTTTCGGCTTTCGGGGTTGTACCGTCGATGTGTTCAGCTGAAATGCCGTTTTTCCGGAACTCCTCCGCCATAGCCTCGGAATGTTTGACCGAAACACAGTAACAGATTGCCTGCTGACCGTCTGCAAATTTTCGGTAATGATGTATGACATTTCCGAAAACAGTGCGGTTAAACAGGACTTTTTCAGCTGATTTTACTTCAAATTCGCCGTGTTGAATCTTTATTCCGCTTAGGTCTGATACCGTCGGAGCATAATATATATACGGCGATAAATAGCGGTTTTCAATCAACCATTTAGCTGAAACTCCCTCAATCAAGACCTCATAAATGTCACTGAGACCCGAGCCGTCCAGACGGATTGGCGTTGCAGTAAGTCCTAAACGGTAAGCAGTCGGGAAAAAATCATAGATTTTCCGGTAAGAATCGCTTTTTGAATGATGAGATTCGTCGGTAATAATCAGGTTCGGTTGTGGCATCTGTTTTAGTCGTCTGCAAGCGGTCTGAACCATCATAATTGAAACAAAATCCATATCGACACCCCACGCTCTGAATGTTCGTTCAATCTGCTCACATAGTTCGATACGGTGAACAAGAAACAATACACGGTTGTTTTTGGCGGTAGTCAGACGTGCTATTTCCGCCATTATCACGGACTTTCCGCCACCGCACGGAAGCACTATACAAGCCGATTTCTTGCCGTTCCGGAATGCCTCATGAACTTTCTGCACCAATGTTTCCTGATACTCCCTCAGTGGCACTTATTTCCGTCTCCTTTCTGCGTTTAAACTCCTGCATCACACATTTCCAGCACATTTTTTTACTGTAAGTCTTCAGACTTCCGTCAACGATTTCCTGAATAGTTTTCTGTTTAGTCGGAAGAATTTTCTGCTTGCAGACCGAACATATTTCAGGTTCAATACCGTCATCAAGCCATTCTTTCAGACTTTTGCCGAGTTCCGGCGTAATCACTCCTGACCATGTATCAAGAAAAGTTGTATCTTTTGAAGCACTTGCAACATGATTTCTTGCGATATTTAGCATAATATCGAACTCATATTCAGTATTTTCACGCTGAACAGGTTCAAGCCCGAGTTTGACAGGAACATTTTTTCCGTATTCGTTCTGTTCGATTGCATAAGCCATTTTGGTACGCATTGTCACTATCGTGTGACAGTTCACCGAAAGGATAGAGTTTACAAGATTATTCTGAATCTTACCGGCTTCTGCCAATGCAAAAAACGTTTTTTTACTGTTGCCGTCCTCTAATTTTTCCTTGATTTCAAGAACACCGCCGGAATTATTCCACGCATGACTGAAACTGTCAACAATAACAACGCCGTCCTCACCGACTGCCTCCACACCCTCATTGACCATAGTAATATAACGGTCAGGCGAGTACGGAGCAGACATTTCCTGATACAGAAATTCACCGGTTTTAAGGTCTGAACGGTTAGCGTAAAATTTAGCACGTCCGTGTTCGGTATCAATAAGAGCGATTTTAGACCAGTCATTTGTGATGCCGTATGCCAGTAACAATGCTGACAATGTTTTTCCTGCTCCTGACGGTCCTGCAAGAGCAAGTCTGAGTTTTGATTTTTCCCTTGTTACTTTCTGAAAAGCCATTTTTTAACCTCACTTTATCTGAATATTCTGTCTTTCAACGATTTTAGCACCGGTTATCTTTTTTCCATTACTTATTGCAGTCTTAATGGCTACCTTATCAGGAGTATAAACTATTTTTTTACTGCACCATTTCTTTGGTAGCCGGTCATCGACTTCAACCGCTGTTGATTTACGATAAGAAACCTTGACTTTCGGAGTCTCCATTTTTTCACCGTCTAAAGCCTTTGAAAGCCATTCACGGAGCAGGTCTGATTTATGTTCTGCCTGCTCCTGACGTGTCTTTAAAATGTCTCGTTCTGCTTTGATAGCCTTTGCGGTTGCATCAAGATTTTTTATCCATAGAGCGACGTTTTCAAGTTTGGTATCACGTTCCATTACAAGTCCTGAAAGCCTGTCCACGTCGATAACCTCACCTGTTTCACGGTCGATACACTCAGCAATTCGAGTGTCAATTTCGTATAATGTCATAAATTATCACCTCCTTTCAGTATATCGTCGTAAAATATATGTGCATCCCACCCTGAACGTAGTTTCTGAAGTCTCACGTCATTTACATAATGGTAAAGAAGACATAACGGCATATACCTGATTGTCTTTCACAAAGTATATATACCTTGAATCTTCGCTCGTGAAAAGTTCTGCATCACTGACTTTTAAATTTTTCAGACGTTTTTTATCAGCATAAACATTACCTTTTTCACTTTCAAAAACATATGCTTCTTTCCTTTCATGTTTTATAATATTTTTTTTAAAATGCCCGAATTTAGAAATTTTTTTGTAATTTAAGACGTGGTCTGTATAAATACACATATCTTCTGTTTTGCTGAGTGCGTACCGGCATGAAACATCAAAACGTTTTGCCAAGGCACTGGATTTATAGAGTTTTGATACATCAAGGAAAAAACTGTCATTTGATATCTTTATAATAAAATCTCCGTTAAACGCAATATATGTAAAATTCTCACGTCTTTCGTATGCAAC
>CAMWUB010000255.1 GCA_947177345.1 uncultured Ruminococcus sp.
CATCTATAGAATACATAATTATTTATTTTCCTGCTCCAGTTTTCTTATGTTCTTAAATTCGATGGTTGCCATTATTATCGTAACAAACGCCGCCATGAAATCGGCTATAGGTGCTGAATATATTATACCGTTAATCTTAAAAAATCTCGGCAATATAAGTAAAAGCGGTACGAAAAATATAATCTGTCTCGTAAGCGAAAGGAACATACCTTTTATTGGCTTTCCGATAGATGTGAAGAAAGTAGCCGTAATAGGTTGCAGACAGTTCAGCCATGTGAAGAATAAATATATTCTGAAGAATTTTTCACCCAGTTCGTAGTATGTAGCTGTACCGTCTCCGAACAGTGACAGAATCTGTCTCGGAAATATAAAGAACAATATGAACGTCACAACCGATACTACTGCACCGGTAGTTACCGCTAATTTATACGCCTGACGTACACGGTCATAATTTTTCGCACCATAATTGAAACTCTCTATGGGTTGTGTACCTTGTGCGAGACCGATAATAATTCCGAAAAGAATCATAGCGACTTTCATTACAATACCGCATACTGCTATAGGTTCGGAATCGCCGTATACAGATAATGCACCATAATGTTTAAGCGAATTGTTTAATACAATCTGTACTATTGCAATGGCTATCTGATTGAAAAATGAAGCCATACCGATAGAAGCTATACGTTTTGTAGTGAACGCTTTTATAGTCAGCTCATCTTTTCCGAGATGTACGGTCTTGTAATTCATAGCGTATATGAGTACTACAATTGCGGAAATAACTTGTCCTATAACAGTTGCTGCTGCTGCACCTTTCATGCCCCAGTGGAAACCCATTACAAAAAGAGCATCAAGAGCGGTATTCACAACCGCACCGATTATATTACAGGTCATAGCCATCTGCGGACTGCCGTCGGCACGTATGAGATGTCCGCCACCTGTCGTGAATATCAGGAACGGAAAGCCTAAGGCAGTTATTTTAACGTATTCGTTAGCGTAATCCATAACCCGACCTTCAGGAGCTCCGAAAACTTTCAGTAACGGATTCAGGAAAATAAGGGTTATAATACTTAATATTATACCGCTTACCGCAAGTAATGTGAATGAATTTCCGGCAAAATAACCTGCTTGTTTCTTATCGCCTCTACCCGTTGTGAGATTAAAACATGATGCCCCACCGATTCCGAAAAGTAATGCAAGAGCTGTACACGCCGTCGTGAACGGAAACGCTACATTTGTAGCTGAATTGCCGTCGATACCAACCGCATGACCTATAAACAGCTGGTCAACAATGTTATACAGTGAAGATACAAGCATACCGAGTATACTGGGTATGGAGAACTTCACCATAAGCCGGACAATTGGCTCTGTCGCCAGAGGGTTGACAGAGTTCTTTTTTGAATCTTCCATAAAAAATAAGACCTCTTTCCATATTATTATTCATATGTTATTATACTACTTTTTACCGTAAATTTCAATAGTCTTGCGGACTATGTAATAAATTTGTGATTTTTCCGTATAAATTTCAGTTGACTATTGAGTTATTTTGTGGTAAAATAATAAAGAAATACTTTCAGAAACGGAGAGTGATTCAATGAAAAAAAGCGATATTCCGTACATATGGACAGATAAAAAACGTACATTTTTAGGTCTTCCATGGTCTTTCACGAGGTATTTTCTTACTGAAACAAAAATCATTACAAGAAAAGGTTTTTTCAATATCGAGGAAGACGAGCTGGAAATCTATAAAATAGATGACAAAAAATTAAGTTTTCCATTTGGTCAGAGACTTTGCGGTTGTGGTACTATAATTATACAAAGCCGTGACAGTGATACTCCTGTAAAGGAAATAAAATGCGTAAAAGATGCCCGTAAAGTTTCGGATATGATAGACCAGTATCTTAACATACAGCGTGATAAGTATAATATACGTGGTCGTGACCTTATAAACGGCTGTAATCACGAACCGGACAATAATAATATTAATTCATGAGGTGAAAAAATGCTTTCTTTTATTACTGAAAAACAATCCTGCTGGGACAGACTTTCAGCAGAAAAAAGACCTGTCTTTATATATGGTATGGGTGATGGTGCATTGAAAATAATGTCAGTATTCCGGAAACGCAATATATCTGTTGCCGGAATTTTTGCCAGTGACGAATTTGTAAGAGGTCATTACTTTGAGGGTTTCAAGGTACACAGACTTTCGGAAGTAGAATCAATGGTTGAAGATTTCGTTGTAGTACTTGCCTTTGCGGCAGGTTATCAGGAAATCGTTGACAAAATCCATAGTATAGCATCACGCCATACACTATATGTTCCGGACGTTCCTGTTGTGGGGCAGGGTCTTTTTACATACGATTATTGTGTTGAAAACGCCGAAAAAATACAGAAAGTTTATGACAGTCTCGCCGATGACTATTCAAGAAAAGTATACGCAAACATAATAAATTTCAAGATAAGCGGTAAAATAGAATATCTTTCTGCCGTAACAACTCCAAAAGCTGAAATATACAGAAAAATAATAAAACCTGGTCTTAATGAAGTATACGTGGATTTAGGAGCTTATAACGGCGATACGATACAGGAACTGCTTGAATTTACAAGAGGCAAATACGCTGAAATATACGCTGTTGAACCTGACCGGAAAAATTATAAGAAACTTGTCAAGTATGTTGATAATATGCCTAATGTGTTCACATATAATGCGGCTGCATGGAGTATAGATTGTGAGCTTCCGTTTTCAGCGAAAGCCGGAAGACAATCATCTATATCAGCCAGTTCTTCCAATATGGTCACGGCGAGAGCTGTCGACAGTATGGTAAACGGAAACCGTCCAGCAACCATAATAAAAATGGACGTTGAAGGCTTTGAACGTGAAGCAATATGGGGAGCCTCAAATACCATATCACACGATTCACCTAAACTAATGGTAGCACTTTATCATCGGAATGAAGATATTTTTGAAATTCCGTTACTTATCATGACGTTGAATCCGGATTACAAGCTGTATGTCAGACATCAGTTATATATTCCGGCATGGGAGACCAATTTATATGCAACTCCCTGAAATAAAATAGAATATCCGGAAAAACTTTAAAAAAATTATTTCAGTTGTATGTGTTATATTTCTTGTGATATTCTCAAACTGCATTATCGCCGGAAAAATAGTCTGTCGTTTTGCCAATAAATTATACGTAGACGTTAACGGTAATGTAATAACGGACGATGATGTTGAAAATATAAAGGGACTTTATTTCCTGAAAAACTGCATATAGACAATTGTGACACAAATGACCTGAGTTTTCTGGAAAACAAAAATCATCTTACAGGTTTGACAATATTAAGACAAAAATATGATGTTAATAATACAGGGATTGTTGACCGGTCTTATCTCTACCGATGTAAAAAACTTAAAAAATTACACATTTCATCATAAATTGAACCTGACCCTATAATTGAAAGTCTCGACGATGTGAATTAAAACACAAAACGTCAAAAATGAAGAAAGACGGATAAAGCCTGTAAAAAACGTGGA
>CAMWUB010000256.1 GCA_947177345.1 uncultured Ruminococcus sp.
GTTAGTATCTGCTAATAAAAATAAATCTTTAAGGAGTAAGTATATGAAGAAAATCACATCACTGATAAGTGTAGCTACACTTGCGGTATCTTTAACCGGTATAGTTCCGGTTACGGCAGAAGCAGAAGAAAATATCATCTATGGTACTATGAATATTCCGTATTCAGACTTCTATAAGGCTGAACTTTCCGGCAGTATCAATGAATATGAAGTAGATGCCGTATCATCTGCAACAACTTCAAAGTGGTCTAAAAACGGCAAAGGTGAACTTTTTGAAGGTACATACAATCAGGCTAATGAAGACGGTACAGGTACTATCCTTGGTGTTACATATCCTGTTGCTATTACTCAGTCTGACCTTGATTCACTCGGCGAAAACAATTATAACTTCACTGCTATGGATTCCGTACCGTCAGCATATAAGACCGTTACACTTCAGGACGGTAAAGCAGTATTCTCAGTGGTTCAGTCTGAAACTTCCGTAATAGCTGAAGAATCCACAATAAAACTCAGTGCAAATACGCCATGGGGTGATTATCTAATAGATGTGGAAAATGCTCCAGAAATGGGTGCTATTTACGGTGCATTGATAAAAACTTCCGACGGCAGTATATACGCTATGTGGCACGAGGCTAATATATGGCGTGGTGAAATTGCATGGTCTTCAGGTATAAAGACTTCTGAACCACATGGAAATAATCTTCCATATGAGAATTTTATAAACCTTATGGGTTCTACAATAAATGAAATCTCATTCATTACGCTTGACGGATATACAAGCATTCCGACAAATACTTATGTTCCGGTAAAATTTGACGGAAATATAAATATTTCAGAAAGTGTTTCCGGTACTGGAAAAACTTCATTCACAGCCGAAAATTTCCCTGATGATTATTCAAAATCCTATAATATAGCGGATAATTTCACGGTAACAGACGGTGAAATATCATATACCGATGCTCTGGCTGGTTCATATACTCTTACTATTTCGGACAGTTCCGGAAAATATGCCGATATGACTTCAGATTTCATTCTTTCTACAGATTATATGCCTGCAAAATATATCGGTGGTGGTGTTATAGCAAAAGCCGATGGTACTGAAGAATCTGATTTTACTAACTTTATCAGAAATATATCAACTGTAACCGTAAATGGTACAGATTATTCCGCGTCTGGCAGAGGAAGCATTAAAATTATAGGTGATGACGGAAAAATTGATACTTCTGCATCTTCAAGAGACGTAAAAATATTCGGTAATCAGGGAACTTATACAATTTCCGTAAAGGCAACAGGTTATAATAATACTCTTGACTTCAATTTTGAAACGGACGGAACTTCAGGAAATCCTGCTCCGGTGACAACTACCAATACAAACAACAATAATAATACAACTACTACAAAAGCAAATACAACAACATCATATGCCGGTAAGGAAAGTCCTAAAACCGGTGTAGCTGGTGTGGCTGTTCCAGTGACAGTAATGGCTTCTGCAATTGCTACAGCTTTCGCTTTAAAAAAGAAGAATAAATAATCATATCTGAAAGGTGAAATAATATGCTGTTCTTGATTGCATTGTTTTTAGCTTTCGGCTTTGCGATTCTTTTTGATAAGCCATTGAAAAAATATCCATATGTATTCTATGTTGTGGCTGTTATACTTACAGTATCAAGTATCATACTTGCCGGAACAGATACACATTCCTTACCGGAATTTGTAAATAATTATATTATCGGACTTTTCACAAGGGGAGCATTTGCTACAGCACTCTGGTATGTGGTAATGTTCACCGGAGCGTTGCCGAATGGTTCGGAATCTATAAAGAAACTCATGCCCATAAGAAGTGAGCTATCAATTTTTACTGCAATACTTACACTGGGGCATAATATCGGATTCGGACAGACTTATTTTGTAAGGTTTTTTACCGATTCAGCAAGAATGTCCGGTAATCAGAAGATAGCCTCTATATTATCAATCTCCATGCTTGTTATAATGATACCTCTTACAGTTATGTCATTTCCTGTAATCCGTAAGAAAATGAATCCTAAATTATGGAAGAAATTACAACGTACTGCATATATTTTCTATGCTATGATATATATTCACGTACTTGTGCTTTACTATCCTATGTCAAAAGCCGGTCGTGACGGAATTTTCTTTAATATTCTCGTATACAGTGTGGCATTTATCGGTTACGCTGTAATGAGAATAAGAAAATATATAGTTATACGAAAGAAACCTCAGAATAAAATCATTCTTAATATAGCAAGTGCTGTGATATTTCTTTCTGCCGTGACAGGTGTGCTTATCTCGTGCCGTAAGGATATACCGGAAAAAATTTCAGATTCAGAAATCATTCATAGTATTGTTACTACTATTACTACTACTGCCGTATCGTCTGAAAGTACTTCGTTGATAACATCGTCTGCTGATGCAATTACAACTGTCACAACTAGCAGTACCATAACTACAGCTTTACAGACAGATTCCGCCACTGATAATACCACTACTGACACAACCGAAACTACTGTTATTGATGAAACTTCCGGAACTTCTGAAACAACATCGGCTACAGAAACAACTGAAACAGTTGAAACTATCGTTACTACTACTGAGACACCAGAAACAGAAGAAAATACTGAAAATAATATCTATAATGAGGTTAACACTGAAGTATCTGAATCCGAAACGGAACATATTCCGGTATGGGAAGAAGATACTCAGCCGGAAGAAACACATGAGGAATCACAGGCACAACATTCCGAACCGGAAACAGAACCAGTATATATTTACCGGAATGGTACATATTCGGCGAGTGCATACGGTTATGATGGTGATGTATATGCAGATGTGACTATAGAAAATGATGTAATAATATCAATATCGGCACATACTGAAGAAAGTGATGACTGGTATTTCTGTTCTGCACAGGATTCTGTAATTTCACAGATTATTTCCGCACAGAATACAAATGTTGATGCTGTATCAGGTGCTACATATAGTTCAAAAGCTATAATGGAAGCGGTTCGTAAAGCACTTGAATCTGCTAAAAACTGATTATTAAAAAAATTCCTGTAATGCAATCTGCATCACAGGAATTTTAATTTAAAATATTACATATCAAGCCATTAGGTATATATCCCGAAAATTCACCTGTACCATTAATCATAACCCTGTATGAAACAATATTCACAGCTGATAAATTGTCATATGTTTCATAGTTCATACCTGTATCCTCGAAGAAAAACATTGTGCAGAAAGTCTTGACATTTCCGGCAAAATATGATACTCTATTCATAGACAAGGAGATTATTTATGAATGAAAAATTAATTTGTCCGGTATGC
Source organism: uncultured Ruminococcus sp. (assembly GCA_947177345.1). GTDB lineage: Bacteria > Bacillota > Clostridia > Oscillospirales > Ruminococcaceae > Ruminococcus. The sequence continues at coordinate 3,343 of CAMWUB010000256.1, forward strand.
AGAAAATTTTACTTTGATGAACCAAATAGTTATGATTTTTGTTGTGTATGTGGTTGGTTTGATGATTCACTTCAACGTGAAAACCCTGATTATACAGGTGGGTGCAATCACAGAAGTCAAAATGAACATCGGAAACAGTGGATAAACGGCACATTACCCGATTATATTTATGAACTTATTGAACAA
>CAMWUB010000257.1 GCA_947177345.1 uncultured Ruminococcus sp.
TAACCAGCAACCGTGAAAAGCTTGATTGCCAATAGTTATAACACTATCAGGAATAACTACTGATTCCAATAACCAGCAACCGTGAAAAGCTTGATTGCCAATAGTTATAACACTATCAGGAATATTTACAGATTTTAATGACCCACAATTTTCAAAAGCATCGTCTCCGATACTTGTAACACTGTCAGGGAGAACTACTGATTGTAATTTACAATAAGAAAAAGCATAATTTTCAATAGTTTTAACACCATCAGGTACTATAAATTTTTCCTCGTTTAATCCTGATTCGTCTTTTATTAGTCCCGTAGGATATAAAATAATCTTTGACATATCCTTTGTATATAGAACACCGTCAATACTGCAATATGCACTATTATCCGGAGATACATTTATTTCCTGAAGACTGGTACATTCATAAAAAGCCCTGTCTTCAATAGTTTTAACACTGGCAGGAATAGTTACAGAGGTCAATGAGTCACAACCAGAAAAAGCTATCCTGCCGATAGTTGCAACACTATCAGGAATATTTACAGACTTTAATGAAGTACATCCATAAAAAGCGTAACTTTCGATAGTTTTAACGCTATCAGGAATATTTACAGACTTTAATGAAGAACAATCTCTAAAAGTATCAATTTCAATAGTTTTAATGCCATTAGGAATATCCACAGATGTTAATGATATACACTGTTCAAAAGCACTACCTTCTATAGTTTTAACGCTATCAGGAATGTTTATAGATGTCAATGAGCCACAACCAGCAAAAGTACTGCTTCCGATAGTTGTAATGCCATCAGGAATATTTACAGAGGTCAAATTTGAACAGACAGAAAAAGCACTCTGTCCGATAGTTGTAACACTATCAGGAATATTTACAGACTTTAATGAAGCACATTCATAAAAAGCGTAACTTTCGATAGTTTTAACGCTATCAGGAATATAAACAGATTTCAATGAGTTACACTCAGCAAAAGCATTACCTCCGATAACTGTAACAGGCAATCCTGAAACGGTATCAGGTATTACTACATCTGTAGCATCTCCGGAATATCTTGAAAGTACAGCGTGGTCAGAATCAAGGTAAAACACAAAATCTTCTTCCGGATTTGCTGTTACGGGTTTAGTGGTTGTGGTAGTTGTTGAAGATGTGGTTGTAGTTGTGGTAGTCTTTGTAGTGTTTGTTGGTGTTGTAAGGGTGGAAACTATCTGATTCCATTCATCTTCGTCTATAATTGTAAATGGTGCATTTGAAACTTTTATTTTATCGGATATATCATTACCTTTATTATCGAAAGCTTTTAAATCGTCAATTTTCAGCGTATACTTTCCTAACGGACAATCTTCCGGAATATCAAACCAGATTGGAAAAACAAAATCGTCATTTTCAGGTATTTCTCCTCTATACCCAGGATATTTCATGATAATATGTCCGGTTTCAGAATCTATTTCCATTGGCATATCATATGCCATAGACCAGCCTGTTTCATCACCATATATATCTCTTGTTTCTTTGTCTTCACAGTAAAATACAAGAAGTTCATTATCAGAACTTACTGTAAACTCTGCACTGTAAACCGGAAGCATACCATCAACTTTTATAGTATACCATATACAACGCTCCTGTCCGGGAGTAGCCACGATACCTTTGGACGACCATTCATGATTACCGTATTCCGATACATCAATATCGCCGAATTTATCAAATACAGATGTAGTTGTAGTATGGGTATAAGGGTCAGTTGTTGTTGTTGTTGTGGTTGTAGTAATTTGAGTTATATCAGAATCAGTAGTAGTTGTTGTTACAGGGGCATCACCTAAACTTACAAACTTAATATTATGTTCTTCTGCATATGCCTGTGTGGTCGAGTTACTATATCCATGAAGTATAACAGTATTTGTAAAAACAGGGTAAACTTCATAATTATAAATATTACATTCAGTATTTCTTATTATCACATCTGATAAATTTTTACAATTATCAAAAGCATAATATCCAATACTTGTAACGCTATCAGGAATATCTACAGATTCCAGTGATGTACTATTAAAAGCATAATCTCCAATATTTGCAACGCTATCAGGAATATCTATAGATTTTAATGATGTATTATTAAAAGCAAAATCGTCAATACTTGTAACACTATCCGGAATATCTATAGATTTTAATGATGTACAATTATTAAAAGTAGCATGTTTAATAGTTGTAATACTATCCGGAATATTTACAGATTTCAATGATTCGCAAAAATCAAAAGCAAACCTTTCAATATTTGTAACACTATCAGGGATATTTACAGATATTAATGATGTACAATCTGAAAAAGCCTTTTCTCCTATAGTTGTAACACAATCAGGAATAACTACCGATGTTAATGGACAATAAGAAAAAGCTTCATTTCCAATCTTTTTAACAGTATCAGGTATTGTAAATTCTTCGGTTAATCCTGAAGGATATTCAACCAGTTCTGACATATCCTTTGTATATAAGACACCGTCAACACTACAATAATACTTATTATCAGGAGATACATTTATTTCTTGCATATTAGTACAGAGAGTAAAAGAATTACCTTGAATACTTGTAACACTAGCAGGAATATCTATAGATGCTAATGATTGGCAAATATAAAAAGCCCTGTCTTCAATAGTTGTAACACTATCAGGTATAGTTATAGATGTTAATGATATGCAAGTTTCAAAAGTCCTACTTCCAATAGTTGTAACACTATCAGGGATTGTAAATTCTCCTTTATTTATTCCGGCAGGATATTGAATAATTTTTGACATATCCTTGGTATATAAAACGCCGTCTACACTGCGATAGTACTTGTTATCAGGAGATACATTTATTTCTTTAAGATTACTACAAACGGAAAAAGCCTGTTCTCCAATAGTTTTAACACTTTCTGGAATATCTACAGATGTTAATGATTGGCATGTATTAAAAGCCCACTCTCCAATACTTGTAACGTTATCCGGAATATTTACAGATTCTAATAATATACACGAATAAAAAGCCCAATCTCCAATAGTTGTAACACTATCCGGAATACTTACAGATATTAATGAATCACAATGAAAAAAAGCATCAGTTCCAATAGTTTTAACGCAGTCCGGAATTTCTACAGATGTCAATGAATCGCAATTATAAAAAGCATCGTCTCCAATAGTTATAACACTGTCAGGAATAGTTATAGATTTTAATGATTGGCAATTATAAAAAGCATTGTTTCCAATAACTGTAACAGGCAATCCCGAAACAGTATCAGGTATCACTACATCGGTAGCATCTCCGGAATATTTTGCAAGTACAGCATGGTCGGAATAAATCTCAAATTCAAAATCCTTTTCCGGATTTGCAATTATTGGTTTAGTAGTTGTGGTAGATTCAGAAGTTGTTGCAGATGTGATTGTTTCTGTTATAGTAGGTTCGGAAGTTGTTTCAGATGTGGTTGATTTTGTTGTAGTAGGTTCGGAAGTTGTTTCAGATGTGGTTGATTTTGTTGTAGTAGATTCAGAAGT
>CAMWUB010000258.1 GCA_947177345.1 uncultured Ruminococcus sp.
GCGTTATGATAGGTGCAGTCCTCGACGGTTTAGCACCCGGAATAGAAGTCGACGAAGATTTCATAGCTTCGCAAATGGAGTTAAGAAAATCTGTCGGTGCGTTATCCACAGCACGCCGGGAAGCCGATAAAGTAAAAATCGTAAGCGGTGTATTTAACGGAAAAACTACCGGTACACCGATTACACTTATAATCGAAAACAACGATACAAGAAGTAAGGATTATGGCGAACTCGCTTATAAAGCCCGTCCGGGTCATGCCGACTATACCGCACAGATGAAATATCACGGTTTTCAGGATTTCAGGGGTGGTGGGCATTTTTCCGGACGAATTACCGCCGGACTTGTTGCCTCCGGAGCTATCGCTATAAAAGCCCTCAGAAAAAAGGGAATTTATATCGGTACGCATATACTTACGTGTGCCGGTGTTCGTGACAGGGATTTCAACAATATCACAGACGATATAAACACGGTCAATAATCTTGATTTTGCGGTACTCGACGAAAATTCAAAATCCGCAATGACCGAAAAAATAGAAAACGCTAAACGTAACGGAGACAGCGTCGGCGGAACTCTCGAAACGGTTGTTACAGGATTTCCGGCAGGTATCGGCGAACCGTGGTTTGATACGATAGAGGGTGTACTTGCACATATACTTTTCAGCGTACCGGCTGTAAAGGGCGTTGAGTTCGGAGATGGCTTCGATATAACGACAAAATCCGGCAGTACCGCTAATGATTTCTACCACTCCGAAAACGGAAAGGTCTATACAAAAACCAATCATAACGGCGGTATTCTCGGCGGAATTACTAACGGTATGCCTATTTTGTTCCGTACCGCCATAAAACCTACACCGTCGATATACAAGGAGCAGGAAACTATCGACTTAAACACCATGCAGGAAACTACTTTACAGATAAAGGGACGTCATGACCCTGCCATAGTACACCGTGCTAGAGTGGTTATAGATAGCGTTACAGCACTTGTTTTATCTGACCAGTTAGCATTAAGATACGGCACGGACTGGTTAGCAGAATAATTATATAAAAGAAAGGAAGTTTTTCAATTATGGCTATGAATATTATAAGGGAATTACCACACCCTAATGAAATAAAATCAGCACACCCATTGCCACAGGAGTTAATTGATATAAAGTCAGAACGTGACGAGGAAATTAAAAAAATCTTCAGCGGTGAGGAAAATAAATTCATTCTTATTATAGGACCTTGTTCCGCTGACCGTGAAGACAGCGTACTTGATTATATAACACGTCTCCGTGAGGTTCAGGAAAAGGTTAAAGACAAAATTTTCATAATTCCGAGAATTTACACCGGCAAACCTCGTACCACAGGCGACGGTTACAAGGGAATGTTACATCAGCCTAATCCCACCGGTATGCCGGATTTAAAAAGTGGTGTAATAGCCGTCCGGAATCTGCATATAAGGGCATTAGCGGAAACAGGTTTCACGAGTGCTGACGAAATGTTATATCCGGAAAATTACAGCTACCTTGACGATTTACTTGCATATATCGCAATAGGTGCGAGGTCTGTGGAAAATCAGCAACACAGGCTGGTATCAAGTGGTGTAAATATTCCGGTAGGTATGAAGAATCCCACTTCCGGCGATATATCGGTAATGATGAACGCCATAACCGCCAGTCAGCATTCGCACGCATTTATATACAGAGGTTGCGAGGCAAAAAGCGATGGTAATCCATACGCACACGCTATACTCCGTGGATACGTCGATGACAGGGGAAATTCATTCCCTAACTATCACTATGAGGATTTAATACGTCTTTCCGACACATACGCACAGAAAAATTTACTCAATCCGGCACTGATAGTTGATACAAACCATTCAAATTCCGGCAAACAGTATAATGAACAGATTCGCATTGCTAAGGAAATACTTCACAGTATGAGACACAGCGACGACATCAGAAAACTTGTCAAGGGACTTATGATTGAAAGCTATATCGAGGACGGTTCACAGAAAATAGGCGAAAATATTTACGGTAAATCCATTACAGACCCATGTTTAGGCTGGGAAAAATCAGAAAAACTCATCTATGAAATAGCTGACCTGTTATAATGTTACTTGAAAAACTGATAGGTGCAGAAATTACCGGAATAAATAATATATACGATTACTGGCAGATTTTAACCGATAAAGGAACTGTTAATATATATGGTCAAGTCAATTCGGAAATATTCCATTCAATAATAAACTGCCAAATCATAAAAATAAAGTATAGTAAAGTAAATTATTTGTATCTTTATTTAAATAATAATAAAACTATTATGATTTCTCTGGACAGTACGGACGATATACCGGAATATTTTTCAATATACCTTGATACCGGTGAAATAATTACAGAATAACAAATTAACACGCAAAACGCAAAAAAAGGCACACCTTAACCGGTGTGCTTTTTTTATATTTGTTATAAAATTTATTTTTCTAAAGGTTTAATATCTGAAAGTTCAGACCATAAATCTTTTCTACCTAAAGCGGACATTATTTCTCTAAAATTAAAACAATTTTCCTCTGTTATATCTGTAGTTTTCCATACCGTATCACATTCATCACAGATATATATTATATCTCCTGTAACCTTGATAACAGCTTTATATATCAAGCCATTACCTATGCAAAATGGACAGTATACCATCATTGATATTTAGGTTCACATGTGAGATTAACACCCAGTCGCTTGAAAATTCTTTCGTCTACTGCCGAGAGTATAACAGTAGAATGTACTTCACAGCCACGGAGTTTTGAAATCTGTTCCATAGCTTTTTTAGCGTTTTCGTCGGTATTCGCACATATTGAAAGTGCTATAAGTGTTTCGTCGGTATGTATACGTGGATTGTTATTACCTAAATGCTTTACTTTAAGATTCTGAATAGGTTCAATAACATCAGGGGACATCATAAGAACGTCATCGGAAATACCTCCTAAATGTTTCAGAGCGTTCAGGAGCAGTGCAGAGGATGCACCTAACATTTCCGAAGTACGTCCGGTAAGTATAGTACCGTCCGGAAGTTCCATAGCAGTAGCCGGAGCATTTGTTTCCTGTTCACGTGCAAGTGCCACCGATACGACTTTCCGGTCATTGACAGTAATTTTCGCCTGTTTCATGAGAAGCTCCAGTTTATAGACTTCTTCTTCAGAAATGATTCCCTTTTTGTTGTCGCACATCGCAGTATAATAACGCCTTATAATCTCGTCTTTAGATGCCTGACATACAATGTCGTTATCAATAATGCAGTTGCCAGCCATATTCACGCCCATATCGGTCGGCGATTTGTATGGTGATTCACCTAAAATATTTTCCAGCATTGCATTGAGTACAGGGAAAATTTCAATATCACGGTTGTAATTTACCGTAGTTTTTCCGTATGCCTCTAAATGAAAGGGGTCAATCATGTTCACGTCATTGATGTCCGCGGTTGCTGCCTCGTATGCGATATTGACAGGGTGGCGGAGCGGTATATTCCAGATAGGA
>CAMWUB010000259.1 GCA_947177345.1 uncultured Ruminococcus sp.
ATAATAAATATACCGTGTCTCAGATGTGGGCTTGTACCTCGCTTTCACCTGTGTCAGAGATACCGGAATATTTTATAAATGAGGTGCTTTCATGTTACTGAAAGAAGAAAAAACAGCTGTTATTGAAGCTAACAGAACACACGAAACCGATACCGGTTCACCTGAAGTGCAGATTGCTATTCTTACAAGAAGAATAAATGACCTTACTGCACATCTCAAGGAACACAAAAATGACCACCACTCAAGACGTGGACTTCTTAAAATGGTAGGTCACAGACGTAACCTTCTCGCTTATCTCAAGAAAAAGGACATAAACAGATACCGTGCCGTTATCGAAAAGCTCGGTCTTCGTAAGTAATCCATTCAGGGCAGACGGGTATTTTTACCCTCTGCCTTTACGTCTTTAAACTCATAAAAACGGCTTTTAGCATTAAACTGTGATACAGTTCGCTGTATCAGAGTTTTTTGCTAAGGCCGGATATACATTTTTTTACGGAGGAATTTTCTATGTTTGAAAATTACAGAAAATTTGAAACATCATACGCCGGAAGACCTCTCATAGTAGAAACCGGCAAAACCTGCGGACTTTCTAACGGTTCGTGCTGGGTTCGCTACGGTGAAACAGTCGTAATGGCTAACGTTACCGCCAGTGCAAAGCCACGTGAGGGTATCGACTTCTTCCCGCTTTCCGTCGATTACGAGGAACGTCTTTATTCCGTCGGAAAAATACCAGGGTCATTCACCAAAAGAGAGGGTAAACCTTCCGAAAAGGCTATACTTACTTCACGTTGCGTCGACAGACCTATAAGACCTCTTTTCCCGAAAGATATGCGTAATGACGTTTCTGTAGTTATGACAGTTCTCGCAGTAGAACCCGATAACTCACCGGAAATTGCCGGAATGATTGCAACTTCAATAGCTATCTCAATTTCCGACATTCCGTGGAATGGACCAATAGCCGGAATCAATGTCGGTCTCGTTGACGGCGAAATAGTTCTCAACCCTACACTCGAACAGCGTGCTAAAACTGACCTCACACTTACCGTCGCCGGTACTGCTGAAAAAATTGTCATGATTGAAGCCGGTGCTAATGAAGTTCCGGAAGATACCATGTTGGAAGCTATTATGACAGGTCACGAGGAAATAAAGAAAATGGTTGCATTCATAGCCGGTATACGTGACGAAATCGGCAAGCCTAAATTTACTTTTGAATCTCAGGAAGTTGACCACGATATGTTTGAGGCTATCGAGGTTTTCGCCTCAGACCGTGTTAAAATCGCTCTCGATACCGACGATAAAACTATACGTGACGAAAGACTTGCTCCGATTATCGACGATATTCACGCTAATTTTGACGAAACATATCCTGAACAGATTCCCATGATTGACGAGTGTATCTATAAATTACAGAAAAAAATAGTCCGTGAATGGCTTTATAACGGAAAACGTGTTGACGGCAGAGGTATTGACGAAATCAGACCGCTTGCTTCTGAAGTAGGTCTGTTGCCACGTGTACACGGTTCAGGACTTTTCACGAGAGGTCAGACACAGGTGCTTACTATAGCTACCCTTGGACCTATAAGCGATTCACAGAAAATAGACGGTCTCGACGAAGAGGAATCAAAACGCTATATGCATCAGTATAATTTCCCGTCGTATTCCGTAGGCGAAACTAAGCCAAGCCGTGGTCCTGGCAGACGTGAAATAGGTCACGGAGCTTTAGCTGAAAGGGCTTTAGTACCGGTTATTCCGTCCGTTGAGGAGTTTCCATATGCGTTCAGACTTGTTTCTGAAGTACTTTCTTCAAATGGTTCTACTTCACAGGGTTCAATATGTGGTTCTACGCTCGCCCTCATGGACGCAGGTGTACCTATCAAAGCCCCTGTTGCCGGAATCTCATGCGGACTTATCACACTCCCTGACAGCGACGACTTCATGACTATGGTTGACATTCAGGGTCTTGAAGACTTCTTCGGTGATATGGACTTCAAAGTAGGCGGTACTCATAAGGGTATCACCGCTATTCAGGTTGACATTAAAGTTGACGGTCTCACACCGGCAATTATCAAAGAGGCATTCGAGAAGACACGCAAGGCTCGTATATATATACTCGACGAAATTATGTTAAAGGCTATTCCTGAACCTCGCAAGACCGTAAGCAAATACGCTCCGAAGATGTTACAGACTAAAATTCCGGTTGACAAAATCCGTGAAGTTATCGGTCAGGGCGGTAAGGTTATTCAGAAAATTTCCGCTGACTGTGAAGTAAAAATCGACATAAGCGACGACGGCAACGTATTTATCAGCGGTATCGACGGCGAAAAAGCTGACAAGGCTCTTCAGATTATAAATACTATCGCCAATGACCCTGAAATAGGTGCAATCTATAAGGGAAAAGTCGTAAGAATCATGGACTTCGGTGCATTCGTTGAAATCGCCCCCGGTAAAGACGGTCTCGTACACATTTCCAAACTCGACAAGCAGAGGGTAGCAAAGGTTGAAGATGTCGTTTCAGTAGGCGACGAAATAGTCGTAAAAGTTCTTGAAATAGACAGGCAAGGTAAAATAAGTCTGTCACGTAAGGACGCACTCGCCGATATTGAAGCTAAAAAGAAAAACAAATAATAATCAAGGAGGAGTAATTTTTTACTCCTCCGTTTTTTTATAATCTATATCTTTATCTATCTCTGTGTTACATTTTGTTACATAGCTGTTACAATGTAACGTTATGCATAGTCAGTAATTATGTTTCTGTTTCAGTACCATGTCCTTGACTTTCATAAGCGATGTTGTTGTGTTGCGTTCGTTTTCTGAAAGTTTCATGGTAATATATTTAATAGTTTCCTCGTAATCCGGAATCATGATATGCTCCAGTGCATTGACCCTCCGGCGAGTTTTTTCTATTTCGTCCGCCATTAGCTGACATGATTTTTCAACTTCCGCAAGGCGTATCATTTTAGGGAAAACTTCACTCAAAGCATTTACAGCACCGTCGAGGTCAGCAGAGGTAAAAGCCATACCGTAAGAAACAGGGTTTTTATCGTCGGTTTTGTAAATGGTTCGGAACTCCGGAATAACCACACTCATGACGTTTTTTTCAGTGATTTCAATTTCAACTTCCTGTTTTGGCAGAAGTAAAGCTGTTTCGAGAATTTCCCTCTGCATTACAGAACCGGCAACCGCCATATACTTATCAGCTTCAGTAATAGCCGTCTCGACTTCCTCACGAAGCCGACGGTTTTCTTTTATCATAATCATGAACTGTCGCATAAGCTCATCACGCTTATCTTTCAGCAATTTATGCCCACGCCGAGCAGACTGCAATTTCTTTTTTAATTTGTTGAGTTCCATTCGGGTGGGATTGACATTTATTCTTGCCAGAAATATCACCTCTTTTCAATCACACACAATTATTTAAAAAAATATCAGTATCTTTATCTGTATCGGTGCTGTTCGTGTACGTGCGTATGCGTTTGTTCAGTAATATTTTTCAAGATACTCTTCTTTTA
>CAMWUB010000260.1 GCA_947177345.1 uncultured Ruminococcus sp.
TACTAAAATAACCGGTATTATAAATCTGAGTTTAGTTTTCATAGCTGTTACTCCTTAACTTCCATATAGCTTCCCATACTGCATCATATGTATCGGGATAGGCATTATGGCAACCTGTCTCTTTGTGTGTACCGTCGTTATATACTACAAGAAAATCTGTATATCCGTCATCATGTACATTTAAGTTTACATAATCCTGCCAGCTGAAAAAACCGTATATATTTAACTGACTGACAAAATTTTCCTTATCTTCTTCGCTGAAATGTCTGATAGTTTCTTCATTGTCCTCATAGCTGTAACCGGATTTTGAAGTAATAGTATTGTTTTCAAAGTCGATTACACAATTACTATTATATCTGAAAAGAAATTCACCTTTTTCAATTTCTATTCTGGATATATCGGAAGGCTTTCTGTATGAAATACAACGTTCTGTAAATGCGGTAAGGAAAATTAATATCAATGCGGTTATCGTGAAAATTAGTCTGTTTTTTATAAAAATCACCACCATATCAATACACAGATATTAACATTATATCACAAAAAAGCACTTACTTCAAGGGAATTGCCTGAAATTTTTATGATATTTTTTTGTCCGTATACTATTGAAAATTTCAACAGATAGTGATATAATAAATATACTCAATTCTGAAAAAGGGGGATTTTAATGAAAAACTGGGTTGCAGATAATCCGGACAGTGATATTATAAAGCATCTTATGCAGAGCTGTTGTGTTACTTCACTTACGGCTACGGTGCTTGCCTCAAAGGGTTTCAGAACAGCCGACGAGGTAAGGGAAAGTCTTGAAATATCCGAACTTTCTGACCCTTTTATTATAAAGGATATGCAGAAAGCTGTTGATATTATTAATTCCGCTATAGATAACGGCGAAAAAATATGTGTCTATGGTGATTACGATTGTGACGGTATAATGTCAACTGTTATTATGTATTCTTATCTTCAGGAAGTAGGAGCAGATGTCATCTACTATATTCCGGAACGCTCAGAGGGTTACGGGCTTAACATGAAAGCTATAGAATCTATACACGCCGAGGGTGTCAATATAATACTGACAGTCGATAACGGTATAACAGCAGTCGACGAAGCGGAATATATATATTCACTTGGTATGAAACTCATAATAACTGACCATCATCAGCAAGGCGAAACACTTCCACGGGCTGAGGCTGTTGTTGATCCGCACCGTCATGACTGTGAATCAAAATTCAAGCATATGTGCGGAGCAGGTCTGGCACTCAAACTTGTGGCTGGTCTCGACGGCGGAAATTATACAATAGCTCTCGAACAGTTCGCAGACCTTGCAACACTTGCTACTGTTGCAGATGTCGTAAGCCTTACCGGTGAAAACAGATTCCTTGTTTCATACGGTATGCGACTTATCGACAATACCGACAGACCTGCTCTTATGGCACTCAAAGAAGTATGCAAGATAAAAAAATCTGTTGATACTGATTCAATAGGGTTCAGGATTGCACCAAGAATAAACGCTACCGGACGTTTCGGCTCACCTAAACAGGCTGTAAACCTCTTCTTGTGCGAAGATTACGAAAAAGCACTTGCTATATCTCAGGAAATAGAGGAACTCAACGAAAAAAGAAGACGTGAAGAAAACGTCATAATCAATGATATATATAATATTATAGACACCAATCCTGATATAGTCCGTGAAAGAGTAATCTTCATATGCGGTAAAAACTGGCATCACGGAGTAATAGGAATTGTTGCATCACGGATTGAAGAACATTTCGGCAAGCCATGTTTTATAGCCTCTGAGACTGAAGACGGTGAAATAAGAGGTTCTGCACGGGCATTCGGTGAATTTTCCGTTTTCAATGCGTTGACATATGCTTCAGAGGCTCTTGAAAAGTTCGGTGGTCATCAGAGTGCAGGCGGATTCACTATAAAATCAGGTATGAAAGAAGATTTTAAAAATCTTCTTGAAAAATACGCTGTTGAAAATCATAAGAAAATGCCGTTATTTACGGTCAGGGCAGATGCTGTACTTACTTCAGATATGATTAATATTAAGAACATAAATGACCTGAATTTACTTGAACCATATGGTGAGGGTAATGAAAAGCCCTGTTTTATAATACAGAACGCTTATATAAATGAAGTTATTCCTTTATCAGACGGTAAATACAGTAAACTACGCATAGAAATAGATAAATACCGTTTTGAAGCTCTGGCATTTTTTATATCACCCGATTCGCTTATGGTTAAATCAGGTGATTTATGTGACATGGTTGTTAAACTGACAATAAATGAATTTAACGGAAATACAAGTATAAATCTTATAATTCAGGATATAAGACCGCATAGCTTTCAGCAGAATAAATATTTTTCAGGACGTGATATATTTGAATCTTTCACACGTGGTGAAGAACTTCCGGATAATTACTATCCTGCAATGCTTCCGAACCGCAATGAAGCAGTAATGATATATAAAGCAATATCCGGAGCAGGTATATCTTCCGATAAGTTATATATGAAATTCTGTCCGAAAATTAATTACTGTAAATTTTCAATTGCTATAGAAGCACTCCGACAGCTTGGTATTATAACAATTTCGTCCTGTGATTCCGTCATAAGAAGAACAGTAACGGATAAGAAATCAGATTTTTATTCAGCACCTGTAATATCGGCACTCATGGAAAAAATAAGCAGATAAAACAATTTTTATTATTTATTACTCATGAAAGGAGAATTTATTATGGATTCCGGAAATTTTGAAACAAAAGTACCTGTTGATGATAATTCTTCAGTGGATATTGTACCTATAAGCATACGGGGGTATGAAGATAATTTCACAATAGAAATGATTATCAGTAAAATAATGGAAGATGATGTTCAATATGACCTGAGTAAAATAATTTCAGCGTATAATTTTGCGAAAAAAGCTCATGGAAATCAGAAACGTTCATCAGGTCAGCCTTATATAACGCACCCTTTGGCAGTTGCTTATATAACTCTTGAATTAAGAATGGATACTGATACAATATGTGCTGCACTTCTGCACGATGTAATCGAAGATACTGAGGCAACATTTGAGGACATAAGGGAAAATTTCGGTCTTGATATTGCACTGATTGTAGACAGCGTTTCAAAAATGGCTATGATGGGCGATATGACCAAAAGCGAACAACAGGCAGGAGCTATGGTTAAAATTCTCACTGCTACATCAAGGGATATAAGAGTAATAATTGTAAAACTTGCTGACAGACTTCATAATATGAGAACACTTAAATATTGCAAGCCGGATAAGCAGAAGCGTATATCCTATGAAACAAAAAATGTATATATACCTATTGCAAGCCGTCTCGGCATGAACGAACTTAAAGACCAGTTGGAAGACCTTGCATTTTTTTATATTTCACCGTCCTATTATCTTGAAATTGAAGAACTTCTTAATAATGACCTGAAGGAACGCAATGAGTTTATAGTAAATACAAAGAACGAAATTGAAGAATTTCTGTATAATACAAGGC
>CAMWUB010000261.1 GCA_947177345.1 uncultured Ruminococcus sp.
GAGTATTATTTATATGTTCGCAACACGTTACCAACATATTCCACGTACCGCTGTCGACGTTGCCACTCTGCGGAAGTCCTACCTTTTTCTGAAAAAATCTGACAGTCTCTATAGTGTCCTTATTGTAGTTGCCACAGACTTTTATTTCCGGTGAATTGTCATAACTACTGCATACCGCACCAAGCATAGCCTGTAATATATATACAAGCTGACCACTTTCGCCATTATGTACAATGTAGTTCTGTGAGGGAAATACATTATACGGCATGGGGTCTGTGCGTATATATGACCGGTAAACACTTACAATCTTGTTCCATGTGGCGGGGTCAGTACTGCCGGTCTCCTTAAGTCCATACTCATGCTGAAATGTCTTCACGGCGAATACCGTTTCACGATTATATATACCGTCCGGAACTACCTGCGGTATTTTCTTGTTGATAAATGAAATAGCATAAAGATACGTCTGCAACTCGACTATATGCTGTTTTCTTTGTGCATCACTGTATGCCATATAAAAAATTACTCCTTTCTTACTCTGAAATAGTATAACCAGGGTTCTGGTATGGTCTTTTATCGAATCCATATTTTAAATCTGAATAAACTTCCGCTATTCTGTCCCATGTGACAGCCCCGACTATTCCTGTCGGATTTATTCCGAACTGTTTCTGAAACTCTATGACCGCCTGTTTTGTAAGTGTTCCGAAATATCCGGTATTATTCACCGCCGGAATGTTCGGATAAGTTTCATGTATGAATGTTAAATATTCCTGAATTATCCGTACTGAATCACTTGTTATACCCTCTTTCAGAACCGTATTAGGATATAATGCTACTTCCGTATAGTCAGACGGTACGGAATCAAGTATACCCTGATACGCTCTGTAGATGTCGTTTCTTGTGGCACGGTCAACTTCACCTGTCTGAGGTAATCCGAAAACACGCTGAAATGATTTAACTGATTTTTCTGTCATCTCACCAAAATAACCGGTTATTTCAACAGGTGATACTGCTTCATAGTAAGCCCCGATTACTGCAAGATAATATTGAAGTACGCTGACCGCCACACTCTGCATACCAAACCTTAAGTTTTCATAATCCGGTGCTATTTCCTCAAGGCGTACACCTTCGGAATCCAGCTCCGCTATATGTTTTACACTCGTATAGATATACGTTATCTTATCCCATGTGGCCTGGTCTACAATACCTGTTACGGCAAGACCGAATACTTCCTGAAATTTTTTGACAGCGGATTCTGTTGCGGTATCGAAAATGCCATCTACTGACGGAATCTTAGGTATTGCCGGATAGTTTCTTGAAATTCTGTTCAGATAAATCTGCAATGATTTTATGTCATTACGGGCTGAACCTAATGACAATTCCATACCAGGATACGACGGCATAGCAGTCCGAACAGGTGCATTTTTAACAATTTCTATGTCTCTGCCGTAATAATGTTGCAGAATTTCAAAGGGGGTCAGTCCCTGATTCGCAAGTGTGACAGTACCCCATTGAGAAAGTCCGTCGCACGTCGTCGTAGTTCCGTTGCAGAATGCAGTGAACAACGGTTCAATAGTACCTTGTCGCCTGACGTAATCGTTGAAAAGCTCGTCGACAAGATAGCTGATATTCTCAAATATCTCTCTGCCGTTTATGAATTTCTGGTCATATTGCGTTGTAGATGTTATATCAAAATTATAGCCCCTTGCCCTGTACCATTCTGTATATATACGGTTGAGGGCAAATGTAGTTATTGCGTATATATTCGCACGGAGCGAATTTTCAGGCCACGTCGGAAAAATCTCACTTGATGCAACGTTTTTCACGTATGACGCAAAATCAAGTGTAACGTTAGGTGCATTTGAATCCGGTGTACCTAAATGTACTGTTATAGTTTCGGGGATATATGGAGTTCCTGTAAGCATATCAAACCCCTTTCATTATCGGTTACTGTCAGGAAATTCCGGCTCCTGATTTATATATGTGACAGTCTCATCATTTGACTTCATCATAAGCGGAACTGGTATCATTCCGAAAGTCTGCACTGATGTTATCCCCGAAAAAACCGGAACGTCAACACTTCTTGCGTTGAAAAATCCCTTTGCGGTAACGCTTATATCATAAAGACTATATGGTCTTTTTAACGCCTCAGGAGTCTGAGAGTGTTCCAAATCCGGAGCAGGTACAGCAAATTTCGGACTTATTCCGCTTTCGTCGGTAAGTCCGGACGCTATCATTTCACGTTTACCGTCACTTATAGCGGTAATCATTACCAACGCACCCTCCACCGGTGAGGAGTTCTCACCTGTACGGGTATTCACGAGTATATAACCTGTAGAAGTTCCTATATCTTCATTAAATGCATTTCCGATTGTTGATACTTCCGGCTTTTTATCAATATTCAGTTCAGATAAATCCGGTTCAGGATAGCGTTCATCTGTATTATATGCGGTATCGTCGGGTGCATTTTCGTCGACGTTTTCTATTTCCTCTGAAACAGGATGTTGTTCCTCATAGGAACGTTCCTCAACAATAACCTGCTCCGGAGCAGGTTTAACAGGCTGAACAGGTGTTTTTATAGGTTCTTTCAATACAACCGGCTTTACTTCCTCTGCCGGAATGGTACTTTTTCCGTAAAGTTTCATCATTTCACGCTTGTATTGTTCAATAGCATTTTTGTCCATTCTATCGCCTCCAAAATGTTACTGATTAAGTCTATGCAGGATTTTCCGGAAATATTACAAAAAAATCCACCCTGATTTATCAGAGTGGTAATTTATTTCAGTTCTGTTCAATGACTGTTTCTTCAATGGCATTTTCCTTGAAAGTCATAACATAATCGCCGTATGTTGCTATGTTTTCCCGAGGTATCATATCTTCTATGAATACCGGTTCATTGTAATCAACGACATACGCCTGTTGTATCAATGGTTCTTCGGCTTCCTCAAAACATAAGTCATACTTATCGGCAATACCGGCGACTGCTTCCGCATAATCGTCACCGTTCTGTATAACGTATGTTTTTCCGATTACTACATTTTCAGCATCTTTTTCTACCGGCTCTGAAACTGCAACGGAATTTTCTTTTTCTGACGGTTTTTCAGGTTTATTGAAAAGCTGTACTATTTCCGATACGTTGGCAAGAAACGATGTAGCACCCACTACCACGCCTACTACTACTCCGAATCCAAACCCGAAACCTCTTTTTTTATCGTTGTTTTTATCAAATTCGCTCATTTTTCTGACCTCCATTTTATTTATTCTTGTAACTGCCAGTCGGCAAGTATGAATTTCATTTTCGATTCGTCGTGACAGATGTTAAGCCATTGGCACCCCTCAACATCTATTGAAAATTCTATAGGTGCGGTAATTCTTTTGACTTGTTCGGTTGTATAGACTTCAGTATTATCACATAATATTGATAATTCGCCGACTGCCTTTTCAGAATTATCTTCATCTATTGCAATTATAC
>CAMWUB010000262.1 GCA_947177345.1 uncultured Ruminococcus sp.
CGTTATAACTACAGAATATATACACTCTTTAAGTGGTTTGTCAAGTATGATTTTTTTTATATTTTTTGCAAATGCACGCTCCGGAATATCAGGGTCATAACAGATTTTTATTTCCTCACCGAATTTAAGCATACGGAAAGTAGTACGGCGGATAATAAAAGTCTGTATTTTTTTGCCGTCTGCATGGAATAAAACTTCCGAAGTTGTATAATCGGAAAGCTGACTCCAGATTATCTGAAATCCTGAAAAAACAGATAATGCTAAAGAAACCGCTGTATATTTGGTTGAAACAGGTTGTATTATTGTTGCTGTACACTCAACGCATTTATTGACTAAATTTTTTATATAATCGCTTTTCTTTTTGTAATCCGTTATGCACAATATCATAGTAATCAACGATATTATTGAACCTATTACAAGCAATTCGGGAAGATGTGTCAGTATATCCATTTTTAAACTTCCTTTCCGACTGAAAAGTGAAAAGGGACTAATCCGCCTTATATTTAAAAACGTTTAGTCTCCTTTCAGATTTCTATATTATCCTGATAACTGCGATAAATGCGTAAAATGTAGGTAATACGAATAGTACGCTGTCGAATCTGTCCATAAGTCCGCCGTGTCCTGGCATGATGTTTCCGTAGTCTTTGAAGCCTATCTGTCTTTTTACCATTGACGCTGATAAATCCCCTAATGTTCCGATTACCGCACAAACTGTACCTAAAATAAACGCTATCACAGCATTCTGAAAATTGAAGCCGGAACGTACGCAGAATGCAACCGCATAAACTATACCAGTTGTGAGGATTCCGCCTATAAAGCCTTCTACTGTTTTTTTCGGACTTATTTCCGGACATAGTTTGTGTTTACCTAAGGCAACTCCGGAAAAATACGCTCCTGTATCCGCAATCCATGCACCACATAATGCCATTATCAACAGAAACAAACCGTCCGCCATATCATAATTGTGTATCAGTAACATTGTTGACATTGCGTGCGGTACTAATACCATGACCGCAAGTGTAAAGAATATCTGTTCATACCGGATTTCCTTATGTTTCCTCAACCATGTAACGAATATCACAAACGCACACAACAACGTCACGACAAACTGCATTATGTGTATAATTTCATTATCAGGTGTGAATGAGTTCGGGTTCTGAAGCCCTGTAATATATCTGATACGATTATCTTTTATTGAAGCACCCAATAACGGCGTTACTATTCCGCATACCTCCGAAGCTATCAGAACCGGCATACACTTATGCATTTTAACGGCTCTCAAAAGTTCGTACAGCATTATCGCTATTATTACCGCTACTGCTATCGGCAGTACTATCGTATTATGAAAATACAGTACCACCGCAAGTATCAAAACGCCTACAACTCCCGAAATAATTCTCGTAAGCATTATACACCTCCGAAACGTCTGTTTCTGTTGTTGTACTCTATCAATGCTTTATCGAGGTCTTTCGGGGAAAAGTCAGGCCATAGAACATCTGTGAAATAGTACTCCGCATACGCACACTGCCATATCAGATAATTTGATAGTCTGAGTTCACCACTCGGACGAATTAGTAAATCAACGTCAGGGAATCCGGCAGTATACAGATTATCCGCTACGGACTTTTCTGTTATATCTTCCGGCTTTATTTTGCCGTCAATAGCCTGTTGTGCGAGCATACGTGCAGAATGTGCTATTTCGTCACGTCCACCATAGTTGACAGCCATCATTAAATTCATTTCCTTATAATGTGCGGTATCTTCTTCTAATTTTATCATTTTTTCACGTAAATCGTCGTCAAATGCAGATTTATCGCCTAAAAAAATCATACGTGTGTTTTCGCTTAAAAAGTTTCTTACGTCGACGATATAATCACGGAAAAGCTCCATAATAGTATTTATCTCGTCTGTGGGACGTTGCCAGTTTTCAGTTGAAAAGGCATAGAATGAAATATTTTTCAGTCCTATATCCTTACAGTACCTGACTATCTTCTTGAAATTCTTAGCACCCTCACGGTGTCCGAATGAACGTGGCAGACCTCTTTTTTTCGCCCACCTGCCGTTACCGTCCATTATGAAGCCTACGTGTTGCGGAAGAACAGCCGGTAATGACTGTTCTTCCCTGTTATCTTTCTTACCAAATAATGCCATAATTCACCGTTCAGACTGTCATTATTTCTTTTTCCTTAGCGGAAACGGCTTTATCTACTTCTGCACAGAACTTGTCTGTTAAATCCTGTACTTTCTTTTCACAGTCTTTCATATCGTCCTCGGTGATTTCAGAACTTTTCTTCATAGCCTTGAATTTATCCATAGTATCACGTCTGATTGAACGTATTGTTACTTTACATTCCTCGCCGTATTTCTTAATATCCTTACAGAGTTCTTTTCTTCTGTCGCCGGTGAGTTGAGGGAATACAAGGCGTATAACTGTACCGTCGTTAGTGGGGTTTATTCCGATATCGGAAGCGAGTATAGCTTTTTCAATGGGTTTGAGTGTAGACCTGTCCCACGGCTGAATAACAAGTATTCTTGCCTCAGCGACGGAAACGGCTGCCATCTGATTTATGGGTGTAGGTGAACCGTAGTAGTCAACAAGAACCTTGTCGAGTACGGCAGGATTAGCACGTCCTGCACGGATTGAAGCGAACTCGTTTCCGAGAGCGTTCAGGCTTTTCTGCATTTTTTCTTTAGCGTTGTTAATCTGTTCTTTCATGATAAAAAATTCCTTTCGGTTAAAATTATTCTACTGATACTATAGTTCCGACATTTTCACCCATGACGGCATCATAGATGTTTTCGGGGCGTGAGAGGTCAAAAACAAGCATTGTCATATTGTTGTCACGGCATAATGTAGCGGCTGTACTGTCTATAACGCCTAAATCGTCGCTGAGTATCTGACTGAACGTCAGTTTGTCATAACGCTTAGCGTCGGCGAATTTATGGGGGTCTTTGTCGTAAACGCCGTCAACCATAGTTGCTTTCATGAAGATGTCCGCTTCAATCTCTGCGGCACGGAGTGAAGCTGCTGTATCCGTCGAGAAGAACGGATTACCAGTACCGCAAGCGATAATTACAACTCTGCCTTTATTAAGGTGGTTTACTGCCTTGTTTCTGATATATGGTTCAGCTACCTGTTGCATCATGATAGCGGTCTGAACTCTCACGACACAGCCAAGCGATTCGAGAACGTCGGCGAGTGCGAGAGCGTTCATAGCGGTAGCAATCATACCCATATGGTCGGCACGGGTTCTGTCCATAGCTCCGGAAGAACGTCCACGCCAGAAGTTACCGCCACCGACCACAACAGCAACCTGTACACCGGCATCTGTACATTTTTTAATGCTTTTGCATATGTCGGTGATAATATCGAAGTTGAGACCGGTTTTCTTGTCACCGGCGAGAGCCTCACCACTTACTTTCAATAATATTCTTTTATATTTTGGGTTCATATC
>CAMWUB010000263.1 GCA_947177345.1 uncultured Ruminococcus sp.
GATTAATATACCCGAATGTTTGAAAAATCAAAAAGATGAACTTTTAGAATTGATAAAAGAATCTTTGATTGTCAGGGGTAAAAAAATAAATTGTTTGGAGGATATAGAAAGCAAAGTTTTTCCTTTTTCTGTTCAATGTAATACTGTTTTTGAAGGCAAATCAGAACTTATATTTTATTAACGGAGGTGATTAAATGAGCGGTTACAATGTTTTTGCACGCTACTATGACGAACTCACGACAAATATAGACTACAAAAAACGTGCGGAATATTTTCACGAAATAATTAAAAAATTCAAGACCACCGGCGGAAATATCCTCCTTGACCTCGCTTGCGGTACTGGCAGTATCTCCGAAGAAATGGCACGGCTTGGTTACGACGTTATCGGCGTTGACAACTCACAGGAAATGTTAAGTATCGCTCTTGATAAGAAATTCGACAGCGGACTTAATATTCAGTATCTGTGTCAGGATATGCGGAATATTGATATGTTCGGTACTATAGATGTTGCTATATGTGCTTTAGACAGCATAAATCATCTTTCAGATATTGAAGATATACGAAAAGTTTTTCAGAGAGTATCATTATTTTCAGAATATAACGGATTATTTATATTTGATATAAATACTATATATAAGCACAGAAATATTTTAGCAGATAATACATTCACGTATGAAACTGATAATCTATACTGCATATGGGAAAATTCCCTTAACAAAGATACTAATGAAGTGAAAATGAATCTTGAATTTTTTGAACTCGAAGAAAACGGTCTTTATTCAAGAAGTTCAGACAGCTTTTCCGAAAAGGCTTACAGTACAAAAATTATTGACAGTCTTCTTATTGAAAATAATTTCGAGATACTGGCAAAATATAGTGATGATACTTTCAATGCACCGGAAGAAACATCACAGAGAATAATTTATGTTGCAAGGTGCAGACTTATGAAAGAAGGTATTTGATAATGGGTAAATTATACAGGGTCATAACCGCTGACGGTTCAGCATTTGCTTCCGTCCTCGATGCTAAGGATATTGTTTCAGAAATCGAAAAAATACACAAAACCTCCGCTGTCGTGACAGCCGGTTTAGGACGGCTTACTATAGGAGCTTCGCTTATGGGATATATGCTGAAAGGTCAGAATGACAGTCTCACACTCCGCATAGATGGCGACGGGCAGACAGGTCAGCTTGTAGCAGTTTCCAATAGTATGGGCAATGTGAAAAGTTATGTAAATAATCCGGTTGTTGAAATCCCATTGAACGCACAGGGTAAACTTGATGTCGGCGGTGCTGTGGGTAATAACGGTACTCTTTCTGTAGTCAAAGACCTCGGACTTAAAGAGCCATATGTTGGAGTTATTCCGCTTGTTTCCGGCGAAATCGCTGAGGATATAGCAAATTATTATGCCACAAGCGAACAGATTCCTACAGTATGCAGTTTAGGAGTTCTTGTGAATCCTGATTTGTCGGTAAAGTCTGCTGGTGGTTTTCTTGTACAGTTACTGCCTTTCGCTGACGAAAAATGCATAGACGTTATCGAAAAGAATTTAAATAAAATGCGTCCGGTATCTGCAATGCTCGCTGACGGTATAACTCCGGAAGAAATCGCAGATATGCTTCTTGACGGTCTTAATCCTGAACCCCTTGACCAGTCGTCACCGGTCTATAAATGCGATTGCAGTCGGGAACGTACCGAAAGAGTGTTAATAAGTCTCGGTAAAAAGGAACTCGATTCAATCGCTGACGATAACAAGGATATTTCTATAAACTGTCATTTCTGTAACAAGGAATACGTCTTTACACCGGAGGAAATAAGAAAACTCGCCGGAAGTCAATGAGGTGAATTTATGTACGAAAACAAAAACGAAGATATACCGGTAAAAACCGTCCTTGCGTGCGTTGATACCGGAGAATTTGATGCGGAAGTTTCTATAAAGGAACTCGGCGAACTCGCACGTACCGCCAATGCTGAAGTAGTCGGGGAAATAATTCAGAAAAAACAGTCTTATGACCCTGCTACGTGTATGGGTTCGGGACGACTTGAAGAACTCAGAGAACAACTCGAAGTACTTGAAGCTGAACTCGTCATATTTGACCACGAATTAACAGGCGTTCAGGTGCGGAATATTGAAAAAATTCTTGAAATCCGTGTCATAGACCGCACTACACTTATACTCGATATTTTCGCACAACGTGCAAGGACTAAAGAGGGTAAGTTACAAGTGGAACTCGCACAGCAGAAATACAGACTTCCTCGCCTGACAGGTATGGGTACGGAACTTTCAAGACTTGGTGGTGGTATAGGTACGAGAGGTCCGGGGGAAACAAAACTCGAAACAGATAAACGTCATATACGGAAAAGAATATCGTATCTTGAAAACGAACTCGACGAACTCAAAAAACATCGTGATTTTTCACGCTCACGACGTAAAAAAGACGGCGTACTGTGTTGTGCGATAGTCGGTTATACAAATGTAGGAAAATCTACACTGCTAAACGCCCTTACAAATGCCGGTGTACTCGCTGAAAACAAACTTTTCGCCACTCTCGATATAACTTCACGTTCCATAGAACTTCCCGACGGCAGAAGCGTAATGTTAATAGATACAGTAGGTCTTATCCGCCGACTGCCTCATAATCTCGTTGAGGCTTTCAAATCTACACTCGAAGAGGCTTCCTGTGCGGATATAATTCTGAATGTTCAGGATATTTCCTCGCCGGAACGTGAACAGCAGGCAGATGTTACACGGTCTTTACTGTCGGAGTTAGGTTGTGACGGCATACCACAAATAAACGTCATGAACAAGGCGGATATTTCCGGTTATACGGATACTGTCTTTGAAAATGACAATACGATTTTGATAAGTGCTAAGGAAAAATCCGGTTTCGACCGGTTACTTGAATGTATCATGAAAAATCTTCCGGAAACGTCAAGACGTATGAATCTACTGATTCCGTATGATAAAACATCTTTCATAAACAGAATAAGAATTGACGGTAAAATTTTTTCCGAAGAGTACACCGAAAACGGTACTCTTATAGAAGCACTCGTCGATATAAAACTAATCAAAGAGGCGGAGAATTATTCCCTATGAGTAAACTGAATGACTTAATATATGAACTCTGTTCCGACGGCGTGGAATTTAAAAAACTTAGTGAAATTTTTGATATTCGGAACGGATATACACCATCAAAGAAAATAGCTGAATACTGGGAAAATGGTACTGTTCCGTGGTTTCGTATGGAAGATATAAGGGAAAACGGAAGAATTTTATCATCAGCGTTACAGAATGTAACTATACAGGCGTTAAAAAATAAACCTTTTCCCGCTGATTCAATAATAGTTTCCACATCTGCCACAATTGGCGAACACGCTTTAATAACTACCGATTTTATTTGTAATCAACGCTTTACCTGTCTTACATTAAAGAAAAATTATCG
>CAMWUB010000264.1 GCA_947177345.1 uncultured Ruminococcus sp.
TCTTGATACCATATATATTACTTAATTTAGAATCGTCAAGCTGTCCTCCGATTTCTGTAACATAGAAAGACCGATATTGCTCCATTAGCTTTTTTAAACACATGAGTTCTTCCCAGTGTCCACCTGACGATGATACAAAACAAATTTTTTTCACACTTTGTTTTTTCATATTCCTTAATCCCTTTTAAAAATATCTCGTGTATACACTTTATCAGCCACATCATCTAGACAGCTATCATATCTGTTTGCAATGATTACATGGCTCATTTCTTTGAACTTCTCAAGATCATTCACAATCTCACTACCATAGAACGAGTTGCCATTTTCAAGTGTCGGCTCATAGATGATTACTGTTGCACCCTTATCCTTGATGCGTTTCATAACGCCCTGGATTGAACTCTGACGAAAGTTATCGCTGTTACTCTTCATCGTAAGACGATAAACACCGATAACTCTCTGTTTCTCACCAACATAACCACCGCTATAGCTGTTGTCACCAAAAATCTGAAGCACACGATCTGCTATGAAGTCTTTTCTGGTTTTATTACTATCAACAATAGCACGAATAAGCTTTTCCGGCACATCAGCATAGTTTGCAAGAAGCTGCTTAGTATCCTTTGGCAAGCAGTACCCTCCATAACCAAAGCTTGGATTATTGTAGTGGCTGCCGATACGAGGATCAAGACAAACACCATTGATAATCGCCCGCGTATCCAGTCCCTTCATCTCTGCATAGGTGTCAAGCTCATTAAAATAGGAAACACGCAATGCAAGGTATGTATTGGCAAACAGCTTGACAGCCTCTGCCTCTGTGAAACCCATGAAGAGTGTGTCAATGTTTTCTTTCTCAGCACCTTTTTGCAGTAATTTTGCAAACACTTCAGCTGTCTCTCTGCTCTTATCATCGCAACCAACAATAATGCGGTTCGGATAGAGATTATCATAAAGTGCCTTGCTCTCACGCAGGAACTCTGGGCTGAAAATAATTCTATCAGTATCGAACTTCTTTCTGACACTCTCAGTGTAGCCGACCGGAATCGTACTCTTAATAATCATCATCGCATTCGAATTACTCTCCAGAACAAGATTAATGACCGCCTCAACTGCCGAAGTATCAAAAAAGTTCTTCTGAGAATCGTAGTTAGTAGGTGTAGCAATGATTACAATATCTGCATCAGCATAAGCTGACGCACCATCTGTGGTAGCAGTCAAATTCAGTTCTTTTTCTGCTAAATATTTTTCAATATAGTCATCCTGAATAGGAGATTTTTTAGCATTGATAAGTTCAATCTTCTCAGGTACGATATCCACCGCCGTCACCTGATGATGCTGTGCCAAAAGCACTGCCAACGATAGACCAACATAACCTGTCCCAGCAACCGTTATTCGTAAATCTTTAAACTCTCTCATTTTCAGGATTT
Organism: uncultured Ruminococcus sp.; assembly: GCA_947177345.1. GTDB lineage: Bacteria > Bacillota > Clostridia > Oscillospirales > Ruminococcaceae > Ruminococcus. The sequence goes on from CAMWUB010000264.1 coordinate 1,422, forward strand.
TCCTTTCTTAAACTCGTGAACTCTCCCTCACCTACGCTCGTTACACTCGCTAAGAGGTGGGGGCTTTGTAAGAAGATTGGTATTTCAGTTTCCACCTGAAAATCAGGTAACCCTTATTCTTACAAGCGTATCCACTTCGCCACTATTGTATAGGACTGTGAAGTCCACAACGCTACTTTTTTATGATTTTGTAATACCCGACCTCCTTTTTACAGAAGACTAACTGATGCTTAAGATTTTACACACAGTACGATTCCACTTGATAAAGGGGGTGAGAATTCTTGCTGATATTGGTAAAAAACGCTATAATCATACCAATGGCTGATTAATCACACAGCAAATTTACATTTCAATTATAACACCAAAAAAGTATTTTGTCAATAGTAAATTCGAAACAAAAATATACCATTTTACGTTTTATATTATTCAATTTTTCCAAATTTTAAACTTAAAAATTGATGTGAACTCTCCCCCACTTACGCTCATTACACTCACTAAGAGGCGGGGGCTTCGTAAGAAGATTTATATTTAAGTTTCCACCTGAAAATCAGGCAACCCTTATTCTCACAGTTGTGTCCGCTTCACCACTAATATATAGAGTATCTAAACTCACAACGCTACTGTTTCTTAAAATATTCAATGCACCATTTATATCTGTATTCAAAAGTTTTCCGTTTGCAGTTCTGTATAGCCTCTTCGTATGCGTTTTCCGCTGAAATGATATTTCTGCGGATTATCTGCATTGTATACAGGAATTACATCTTTATCTCAGAAAGAAGCCTTTGAAGTATAACTTTCTTCCTGTTTTACAAATACAATGCTGTTCAGTTCGCACATATATTCCAGTTTTGAACCAGGCAACATCTGAATTTATTTCAGAAATCGAACTTGACAGCGAACTTCCGCAGTCAGTGAAAATCAGCAAGCAGAAATTCATGAACATCAACGAACGGCTGATTAAGCACTTAGAAAAAATCCAGCTTTAGGGCTATCATTTTGACAACGTGATTAGCACTCTGAAATTGGAAAACGGAACGTTAAAAAAAGTATGCAACTTCCTTTAATGTACGTTTTAAGTTTATCAAAAAAAACTTAAAATGTCAATACCTAAGAAGAAATTTTTGTCGGAGCGTTCCGGCTCCGGCAGAAAGGAGAAAACATGGATTACTTAACGGTCAAGCAAGTAGCTGAATTAAAAGGCTGTTCGGAACGATATATCAAGCAAATTTGCAAAGACGGAAAAATCCAGGCAGAATTACAACCACACCCGCAGAACAAACAACCATGTTATATGATACCTGTATCAGCACTTCCTGAAGATTTACAAGTTAAATATTATGACCGACTGAAAAAAGATACAGGGATTGAACTTGAACTCACAGAGGATAAGCCCGAAAAGCCCGTAAAAAACAAAAAGTCATCAAGATGTTTCGAGGAACTTTCCATCGAAGAATGCACAAAACTCAACTTCTGGTGTGAACTTCTCAAAGAATGGCAGAGCAGACGGTCACAGTACAAGAGCAAGACGGAATTTGATAAAAATTTTATTCGTACTTTTCACGCTTTTTATCGGCTTTTATCATTTTTGACGTTTTGCTTGTTAATTCACAAATAAATGCCTGGGGTTGTATATGTATTAAGGTCAGCTTTTGCAGTAATCTGTGTACCAAAACCAAAAATCTGATTAGATATGTTGTTAATGTTCGCCTTTATTTGAGTATCGTCGTAATTTTCGAGTCCGTCGAGTTTGTTCTTCAAAGCCGTTGTGAAGTCGTTTGTTGAAAGTCCTTTTCCGGTTACTTTGTCGACTTTGTTGTTGATAGCCGTTGTACTTGCCGAAATATCGGACTTTATTTTAGTATCATCGTAATTCTGAAGTCCGTCAAGCTTGTTTTTCAACGTCGTTGTGAAGTCGTTTGTTGAAAGTCCTTTACCCGATACCTTGTCAACCTTGTTATTTATAGCTGTAGTATTTGCAGAAATAGCAGAGTTCATAGCTGATGCGGAATCTTCATGAGATTC
>CAMWUB010000265.1 GCA_947177345.1 uncultured Ruminococcus sp.
GAACAAGTGGAGTGGTGAGACAGGCTATGTCAAAATCGTACACAACAAGGAACGGTACTTTGAGAATACTTTTGATGTGAACGAAGCAAAGAACTTTTCTGTACGCACCATCAAGAAAATCATAGGTCATCTGGAACAGTTCTGCTCCGACAACACATATACTGTTATTTCTGATTAACAAAGCTCCCCATTTATATTAAATCTCCTATATTTACTAAAAAGCAGAAAAGGCAGATGTGGTTTTGCATTTGTCTTTTCTGCTGTATTATTAACTTTTTTCATCGTGATTTCATATATTTTTTCCATTTATTCTATCAATAATAACAGATAATATGATTAACCCTGAAGGTATGGCAAACTGTATAACAGCTGGATTATTCAGAATTATATTTATACTGAGCAGGGGATTGAATATAAGATTTACTGCAAATTCAGCACCAAGTAAGTATATAACTATCGGCAGTACAAACAGTGCGATATTGATTAATACAGCTGATATTGTATTCCTGCATTTCGCTGAAATATAAAGCATCATAAGTGAAATGCATATAACGGAAAATGTTCTCAGGAGAAGCACAATTAAAATATATTGCCATAGTTTTATATTTATCGGAAAATCAGTAAAATCCGTAATACTGCGAACTGAAGCAGAAAGTCCACTGTTTCCGTAGTATCTTTTTATTGTTATCAAGTATGGCACAATCCATAGTACAGCTACAAAAAATCCGTAAATGACCGCAGTAAAAATATTTCTTTTTATATATGATTTCTTACCTGAACTTGTGGAATTTACTATATATTTCATACGATATTTATTATCATTGGCAATAAGCGGAGAAACCAAAAACGTACACATCAGCATTGCAATAAGTGCGTACTTCATATCGTCATCATAACCGTTAATTCCTAAAATTCTCTTATATCCGGTATCATAAAAAAGTTGTGTATTGTCGATGTCTTTAATCATTTCCATACGTTCTCTGACCGGATAGAAACCCATACTCGGAGCAAGCTGTCTGTAAAGTTCATTAAGTTCAAACGAATATGAATTATCCTGTGAAAGTTCGTCAATTCTGTTCTGAATATCACTGAATTTCTGACTTTCGCTGTTACAGAAGTCAATAGTTTCCTGTGTGATTTCACCATCAAGCAGTTCCGTATAGTACCTGTAATAAACGTCTACAACGTCATATTTCTTATAAAAATTCTGATTCACAAAACCGGTAACTGCTATAAAAACCGCTATAATAACAAGACCTTTCTGCATTATCAGCGACTTATAAAACGTATAATAATATAACGAATGTATTTTACTTCTTCTGATTTTAAATCTGAAATTGACTTTTTTAAATTCCAGATTTCTTTTTTTTGCATACAGATATGCCGACAGAATACCACATATCAGGGAAATTACAATTACCGCTCCTACAGATGTCGGAATCAGCGGTACAGGATATTCAAAGAAGTTTATATTTTTGTAATTACAGAAAATTTCATTTACTTTTGTGAATGATATTAAATTTATATATCTGAAAACACTGTAGACTGATAATATGTGTATTTTTACGTATGCGAGACTTTCTGTTATGAATATAACTGCTGATATACTATAAAAAGATACAATATTTTTTGTATTTACCGCTATCAATGTAAGAACTGCTCCTGTTGCACCGAAAGCGATAATTTTAAAGAGCAGGTATAGAAACAAATATCCGGTGACAGTTATATTAAGATTACAACCGATAAATCCACTTACAGACTGTATGGGTCGGGATAAGTCACCAAGTCCGTAAATATATGAGGTTATTATAAGATTTTCACTGTAAATCAGAACTATCATTATGGAAATTACTGTCATCAACGTTGCGAGTTTCATATATATCAGATAGCTTCTGCCTCTTTTCAGTGAAAAAAGAAGTCTGGATAAACCCTGCTCACTGTCTGAAATCATTATCAAAAGTGTCGCAAATAATATTATGAATCCACAAAGAATATCCGTAAAATTGTTATCGGTAGCTAAAATAATTCCCTGTGATATATCAAAAAATGGTTGAACGTTCTGTACATTTTCGTAAGCCGGTGGAGTTCGGACAATACTTCTGTAATTGAAAGTATCAGGTTTTGCAAAAATTGACACACTTGTCATTGAATCCGCCTGAGATTTTATATTTTCAAGATATTCACTGTAATTTACAACATTATCACAGTCTTCCTGTAACTTATACATCAGCTTCCAGTTATAGCGATACTGTCCTGTAAAATCGCTTGTACGTTCATTGAACCATTCCAGTTTTTCATCATCTGACAGACCGTCTATTTCAGAATATATCATCTTATAATCTGCCGGAGTTGCTTCACCGGAATTAGCGGTTCTGAAAACAAGATACGCATTTAGTACAAACACAGATACTATTATCAGAAGAAATATCTTATTACTAAAAAGTTTTTTTAATTCTGTTAATAATACTTTCATTTTTGTATCTCTCCGTAATACTGCATATAAAGATTTTCAAGTGATTTTTCAGGGATTTCTACTTTTTCAACAAGTTCTGGAATCGTTCCGCTGTCTATCAGATGACCGTCTTTTATGAAAAGAATTTCCTTAGCGATAGTTTCAATATCAGAGACAATATGCGTTGATATTATTATAATTTTTTCCTCGCCGAGACCTGACAGAATATTTCTTATAATAACTCTTTGTTTAGGGTCAAGTCCTGCTGTGGGTTCGTCAAGTATGATTAAATCGGGATTTCCGAGCAGGGCAGATGCTATAAGAACTCTTTGTTTCATACCACCTGAAAAACCACCCATTTTTTTATCTATACTTTCAGTCAGTTCAACACGTTCAACAATTTCAGAAATTTCATTTTCAGCCGTTTTTTTGCCAAGACATTTCAGAGCAGAAATATAATTAAGAAAAGTACGTGCTGTCATATTTTCATAAAGATTCTGCTGTTGTGGCATAAATCCCAAACGACTGCGAAATTTATCTTTTAAAGTTTTGGATTCCTCACCATTCCATAGGATTTTTCCGCCGTCCTTATCGGGCAGAAGATTATCTGTAATAATGTTCATAAGAGTTGACTTGCCTGCTCCGTTAGGTCCGAGAAGTCCATAAATTCCGTTGGTGAACTCAAATGTAAAATCGCATAATGCGTGTTTTTTCTTGCCATAGTGTTTATTGATTTTATGAAGTTCAAGGATATTCATAGCAACACTCCTTATATCAAAGTGACAGTAATTCTTCTTCAGCAATCTTAGCTTTTAATCCCCCCTTCATCAGAATATAGCAATCATCATAATAAGTAACAATCTCATATCCACTATATTCACCATAACCATGTTCTGTCATGTCCGATAAATCATACCACAAATCCGAAAAAAATATTTTATTGTTAATAATTTTAGCACTATATGATATTAAATCATAATACGGGAC
>CAMWUB010000266.1 GCA_947177345.1 uncultured Ruminococcus sp.
CAAATTTTCATGTCAAAAATACACAATGTTGATTATATATTAACACAAATTTTTATGTTTGTCAACAAAAAACTGTAAAAGTAATAAAAAAATATGCCGGTGGTTAATATTTCCCACCGGCACGGAATTATTTTTCTATAAAGCTGACTGCTGACCAACCTTCTTTTTCGTTAATTTCCGTCATTTCAAAGCCTACGGAACGTATAGCTGAAATAACTTCGTCTGCACGTTCTGTAATTATTCCGGAAACTATAAGTATTCCGTTTTTCCTGATATACCGTTTAAAATGGTCTTTCATAGCTATGAGTACATCGGCGACAATATTAGCTGTTATAACATCATATTTCATATCTATTGTATCGGCAAGTATTGTGTCTGTAAGTATATTACCGTAATAAGTATGGTACTTTTCCGCCAGAATGTTATTTTTTTCTGCATTTTCCTTAGCGGTTGCTACAGCATTTTCTTCAATATCGACTGCTACAGCGTTATCCGCACCTAACAGGACTGCTCCTATTGAAAGTATACCGCTACCACAACCCATATCAAGAACCTGCTCCCCACCTTTCAGCGATTTTTCAAGAAGTTCTAAACATAAACGTGTCGTATGGTGCTGACCTGTTCCGAAACTTGACGCAGGGTCAATTTCAAGAATCTTTCTTCCCTCAGTGTCGGAACATTCTTCCCATGACGGCTTTATTATTAGTTTATTACCTATTTTTATCGGCTTGAAATACTGTTTCCAGTTATTAGCCCAGTCTTCTTCACGTATACTTGAAAGTTCAGCTTCAAGTCTGCCGTAAATACCGTCGGTATCGGTGGATTTGATTTCCGCAAGCATTGAACGTATTGCTATAAGCATATCCTTTCCCTGACTGTTATCCGGTAAGTATACGGTAATACACGTCTCACAATGTGAGAGTCCCATAAGGTCATCGTCGATATAATCCCATTTACCGTATTTATTTTCAAGAAATTCATTGAAATCTTCCGCATCACGTATAGCAAATCCTTTTATGCCTATATCTTCCAGTCTGTAACATAGCAAATCTATAGCCGGTGTAGCTGTATAAATATTTACTTCTGTCCATTCCATAAGCTGAAATCCTCCTTTTAATTATTTTTTAATTTTTCTGTTTTTTTTGTGTTCCTTACGAGCCTCATAAACTGCTATATATGTATTCATAGCTGTTTCCTTGTCAGTATCGTTCAATATAGCCTCACCATATACCGACCTGTCGAAAAGCTGTGCTATATTATGAATATCAGTATTCCACTCTGTAAGAACCCATTCAGCGACCTCATTTGAAGTATAGCCGGTATCAGTTCCGGATAACTTACTTATTCTATGCATTACTGCTGTAACGGCTTCATTAGGTGATTTTCTGCTGTATCTCCGGATAAATATTCTATGCGAAACTTCAGGGTAAAATATTACCGATATAATCACCAGAACGGCTATAACAAGTATCATTATACCTGCTCTTGCAAGTGCGTCAGATGCCGTTGTGTTTTCCTGAATGTCTTCCGTACTGCTTACAGTCGGTTCAAACGAAACCCACCCGAATCCACGGATATATAATTCAGGGAATCCATGTGCATTATCACCAGTAATCATAAAATTGGTATTAAGTAAAGTATTATTATAAAGCCGTGACATATTATATCCCTCGCAGTATCTCGCCGGAATACCTGACGCACGTGAAAGTAATACCATTGCTGTGGCGTATTCGTAGCAGACACCTCGCTTTGCAGTAAATATGAAATCTTCTGCATTATCGCCCTTTTCCTTTCGGTATTCGAGGTCATATACATAGTCATTATCACGGAAATATGCTTCAATAGCTGTTGCCTTATCGTAATCAGAATCACAACCGGCTGTAATCTGCTTTGCGAGTTCATATATTTTCTGATTGTCGCCGTAATCAAGCAGAAAATCACTATATGAAATATATTCTTCAAGTTCCCTGCTTATTGTATCGGAATATTCATTATCCGGAACTGCAAGAGCTTCGGAAAGCATTTCCGCATAGTTATCAACTGACATATTATCAGTTATTTTCTTGTTTGTACTGTCGATAAAAAATATATCCGGTGTATAGCTATATACAAACCGCTCGTCTACTGCAAAATGTTCATTTGATTCACCGTTTGCATATATGATACCGGAATCAATAAGCGACATTTCTTCTCTGTACGTCGTTGACCAGAAATCCTGTACTAACTGCGGTACTGGTGCAAATTGTGAGCCTCGTATATTTGAAACTATGGACATCCAACGTTTTTCCGGTATTCTGACCTGCTCCGGTGTAAATCCGGTAAGATTATATTTTTCTGCAAATTCCGGATTTATTTCAGCAGTATGCAGAATCGCTTTAGTTAAACTTCCGGTTTCGTCAAAATTACAGAGTCCGTTTTTCAGGGTATCTTTATTTGTCATGAATGTTTTCCGGAAACGTTTATCTGAATCCTGTATTGACCATGAATCATTATTATAATCATATGTGGAAAAAGTCGTCAGTTTAAGTCTCATAGGGTCTTGTGAGCTGACGTAATAAACAGGTGTATTACTTCCGGAACGGAACTGTTCATTGTCAGTTGTTTCTCTGAAAACTCCTAACATAGATATAAGTTTGTCTGTGAACTGGTCGGCGGATATGAGGGTATCAAGAAAATCTCTGTCTGCTTCAATTTCCGGTTTCGGAACTATTGCCGATACAACCGCAAAAGTTACAGCATACGTCGCTACAGATTTCCATATATCTTTCTTGCCGACTATTTCTATTTTATCAGTGTTCCGGAGCTGGCGGAACTCTATCATCATAATTACATACGATACCGCAAGCATTATTATAAAATAGGTCGGCATTTTTTCGTATTCCTTGCCGTATATAGCAAACGGTATTATCATTATCAGAAATCCCATGAAAATTCTGTACTGGATTTTCGTAAAATAATATATTACCGACATCATGAACAGCTGAAACAACAGGAATATCGCTATAGTATACCATTTACTGTATTCAAGTACGTCCTGTGGGGTAAGAAACCATATCCAGAAACTTAGCGGATAAGATTCTTCACCTTTTTTCTGCACAAATCCTACAGCATATATGAAAACTAAAAAAAGTGCGATATATCCAATTATACCTATAAATTTATGTTTTGTCATGTAATCGAAAAACCGGAACGAAATACCGGTTATCACTAATGACACGATACCATATATAACAGTATGTTCGCTTTTATAGTGGTACATTATCGACATCATGATAATAACGGTATATATCAGTACAGGGTCACATATGATTTTTAAAATAAAATCTTTGAATCTATTATTTTTCTGCATAATCTCACACCATTATAAAACGGTGGTTTTCCTCGCCGTACCACAGCGGAATCTCTGAAGGAGAATGGAGGTGCGGTGGTGTG
>CAMWUB010000267.1 GCA_947177345.1 uncultured Ruminococcus sp.
ATTTTTTCCTGCTCCCTGTCTGTACCCATTGGCTTACCGCCGACAGATGCACCGCTTGCTCCGTGATAGACTTCAAGATAAATTTTATTTTGTCCGTCCTCAGCGATAATCCAATAGCTGTACATATTTTCATAGTCGTCAGTTGTATAATCGGGTTCACCGAAAAGCGTTATCAGCTTACCGAAAAAAAGTGCAAAATTTTCGTCCGTACAGTCCAAATCATACACACTGCAAATTTTAGAACAGCCGTTCTTTTCCAGTGAGGATAATTCTTTTTCAGTTGCTTTTCTGAATTTATACATAAAATCACCTTATTTGAGATTGATATACTGTGTTATATCGTCTCTCATGCGGATAACCTCACGGCGTGCGGATTTTGCGAAGTCTTTTTCGTCGCAACACTCCTTTTTGTACGCACACATTACGGCACGTGAGGAATTTACTATAGCACCGAGACCGTTTTCGTCGAAACCGCCTTTAAGACCTTCTGCACCTCCGCCCTGAGCCCCATAGCCGGGGACTAAAAACATTGTATGAGGAAGTCTCTGTCTTAACTCCGTGAGCATTTCCGGATACGTCGCACCTACTACAGCACCTACTGCCGAGTATCCGTATTTTCCGACGGTATCAGAACCCCACTTTTCGCACATATCGCCCATAAGTGCGTAAATCGGTGTACCGTCTTCAAGTTTTCTGTCCTGAAGTTCACCGCTTGACTTGTTGGAAGTCTTGACAAGAACGTATATACCTTTATCTTTTTCACAGCATACTTTGAGTAACGGCTCTATGCCGTCCGTACCGAGATAGCCGTTGACTGTAAGGGCATCAGCGGAAAAGGGTTCTATAACAGTTTCGCCGACTGTAACTTCACCGAGATGTGCATTTGTATATGCTTCCATGGTAGCCCCGATGTCATTACGTTTGCCGTCAGTTATGACAAACATTCCCTTGCTTTTTGCATAACTGATAGTTTCTGCAAGGGTCTGAACGCCATAAAATCCGTACATCTCATAATATGCTGCCTGTGGCTTTATAGCCGGTACTATATCGTGAATTTCGTCTATGATAGCCTTGTTAAATTCAAGCACAGCCTTTGAGGCGGAAAGGAGAGTTTCGCCTGTTTCCTGAATGTGCTTATTCCGGATACACTCCGGAACATATTCAAGTTTCGGGTCAAGACCTACTACTGTAGGATTTTTCATATCGATTATTTTTTCAATGAGTCTGTCAAATGACATAATTAAATCTTTCCTTTCATAAAAAAATTATAAGTTTTCGTATCTTATAACGCCTTTTGAAATCGTTACGAGATTTTTTCCGGTGAGTTCCATACCTTTGAAAACGGTATTTTTTGACTTTGAATGAAGTTTTTCCGGCTGGACAGTCCATTTTCTGTTTATGTCGGCAATGATTAAATCGGCAGTTTTTCCGACTGCAATTTCCGGAACTTCAAGACCTAATATTTTTCTTGGATTCACGCACATTAACTCAACGACTTTCTGTAAAGTTATTTCCCCTGTATGATAGAGTGCTGTAAGGGTCGCTGATAAAGAAGTTTCAAGACCTACTACACCATTAGGAGCTTTTTCAAAATCGGCTTTTTCTTCGGGTGCGTGCGGAGCATGGTCAGTTATTATGCAGTCAATAGTACCGTCTTTTATGGCATCTATTATAGCCCTTACATCTTCCGGAGTTCTCAACGGCGGATTCATTCTGTAATCGGCATCACGTTTTTCAAGTAGCTTGTCTGTGAGCATGAAATAATGTGGTGCAGTTTCGCAGGTTACTTTGATTCCCCTTGATTTTGCAAAACGTATAATTGCGGAACTTCCCTCGGTGCTTACATGACATATATGTATACGTGCATTTACCGACGATGCCAGTATTATTTCACGTGCGGTTATGTAGTCTTCTGAAGACCTGTCCATACCTTTTACGCCTAATTTTCGGGAAGTCTCGCCGTTATTCATGATACCGCCGTTTATGATACTCAAATCTTCACAGTGCGATGCAACAAGTAAACCATTTTCGTTGGATTTTTCAAGAGCTTGTCTCATCATTTCGGCGTTTTCGACTGGTCTTCCGTCGTCTGATATGCAGATACAACCGGCAGTTTTAAGTGATTCGTAATCACAGAGACCGTCACCACTCATACCGTTGGTTATGCACCCTACCGGATAAACTTCCACACCGGTATCTCGTGATTTTTCTATAATATAGCGGATTGTCTCCGGATTGTCACAAGGTGGTTTAGTATTCGGCATTGCAAGAACTCCGGTCACACCACCGGCAAGTGCAGACTGACAACCGGTTATTATATCTTCCTTGTAAGTCAGCCCAGGGTCTCGGAAATGTACGTGCATATCGAACAGCGACGGCATAAGTACTAAACCTGTACCGTCAATTATACGGTCTGCATTTATTTCAATTTTTCCGGATATATCGGCTATTTTTCCGTCTTCTATGAGAATATCGGTTATAAAGTCTTTTTCCGTATCGACGGCACGTATATTTTTTATCAGTATTTTATTCAATTTTTATCCCTCCAGTTGTTAAAACGACATTTCAGAATTACTACAGCAGTCACCGCCATAGCCTTAAGACCGTTTGAAACTGCCCTTTCTGAGGTAGTCTTCACTGAATATCCAGCGGAAATTTTTTCACTTTCGGAAAGTTTTCCGACACCGGCAGTTTTAGTAACTCCTGCTCCGAATGAGAATTTTTTACCTGTTTTTCTGTATTCCATAGGCTACTCCCTGACCGGTTCGGCGATAAGAAACTTAATTTTCTTGCCCTCTTCCGTGAACATATTTTCGTGTTCCGTGACAAAATTTTCTATACCGGTTTCACTGTGCAAATCGTGTGTACTGAACTTTATCACAAAACCTGCTTCACGGAAATATTCAAAGGATTCCTCAAAAAGTTCGTCGTCATCTGTTTTGAACCATATTTCACCTTTAAGGAATTTTTTATAATTCAAAAGCTGTCGGGTATGGGTCAGACGGCGTTTCTTGTGTTTCGCCTTACCCCACGGATTACAGAAATTTATATAGATTCTGTCTGCACGGTCATTTTCGTTCCATGCGAGGTCAAGGCGTTCGATATTCTGAATGGCTATCCGGATGTTATCAACTGACATATTTTCAGTTTTATATGCCTCTTCAATCTTGCGTTTTGCGAGGACTAACATTTCATTTTTAATGTCCATAGCAATGAAATTTATTTCAGGGTGTGCCGGTGCGATTTGTGATATAAAACCACCCTTTCCGCAACCTAACTCGACGTAAAGCGGTTTATCGGGTTCGCTGAAAAGTTCTGTCCAGTGACCTTTCTGCTTTTCAGTATCGGGAACATAGAACGGACAGGATTCAAGTTCAGGCTTTGCCCACGGTTTATGACGTATTCGCATAAATTACCTCCAAAAATG
>CAMWUB010000268.1 GCA_947177345.1 uncultured Ruminococcus sp.
CAACGAGACTACACAGGAAAGCGAAGATATAAAAGATATGATATTCCAGCTTGTATATATGACTTCTTTAATTACGATAAATATAGGAATATTCAATCTTCTGCCAATTCCCGGACTGGACGGCGGTAGGCTTATTTTCTGCTTCATAGAACTCATACGGCGAAAACCGGTCAAACCGGAACACGAAGGTTATGTGCATCTTGCCGGAATGGTTCTTTTATTCGGCATAATGATTATGGCAACTTACAATGATATAGTACGTCTTATAACAGGCGGTGTATAATATTAAAGGCATGGAAAAATAAAAAATTTTTTCATGCCTTATATAAAATAATGGAGGAAATTAACATGCGAAACGTAAAAAAAGTAAAAGTAGGGAACTGTGTTCTTGACGGAGAACATATATATATACAATCCATGCTGAATGTACGTTCCGACGATATAGACGGAAATGTACGTCAGGCTATTGAACTCGAAAGAGCAGGCTGTGAAATTATCCGGACAGCTATTCCGGATATGAAAGCGGTAAGACTTATTCCGGCTATAAAATCAGCGGTGAAAATACCACTTGTTGCAGATATTCATTTTGATTACAGGCTTGCCCTTGAATCAGCATACGCCGGTGTGGATAAAATCCGCATAAACCCGGGTAACATAGGCAGTAATGACCGTATTAAAAAAGTAGCAGATACGTGTCGTGAAAAGAATATCCCTATAAGAATAGGTGTAAATTCCGGTTCACTTGAAAAAGAATTACTTGCAAAATACGGCTCACCGACACCGGAAGCACTCGTTGAAAGTGCCTTGAATCACGCACGATTATTGGAGCAGTTCGATTTTGATGATATTGTACTTTCTATAAAGTCATCAGATGTAAATAAAATGATTGCATCATACAGACTTGCATCTGAGAAATGTAATTATCCGTTACATCTGGGTGTAACGGAGGCAGGTACGGAACATATGGGTATGATAAAATCTGCAATCGGAATAGGTTCACTTCTTTGCGACGGCATAGGCGAAACTATTCGTGTATCGCTTACCGCTGACCCTGTAAAAGAAATATATACCGCTCAGGATATACTGAAATGTATCGGTAAAAGAAAAAGTGTCAGACTGGTTTCGTGTCCAACGTGCGGACGTACAAGAATAGACCTCGTAAAAGTAGCACACCTTGTTGAAGATTCTGTCAGGGATATGGACAAGGATTTGACTGTTGCCGTAATGGGCTGTATAGTCAACGGACCAGGTGACGTGAAGCAGATATAGGCATTGCCGGTGGTGACGGTTGTGCTGTAATATTCCGCAAGGACGGTACACAACGAAAAATAAAAGAGGAGGATATTGTCAGCGAACTTATTACAGAGATTGACAAGTTATAAATCATGAATATGAAATTATCTGAATTTTTAAAGGAATTTACGGAAATTCCGGAAAGTACACGGGACGGTGAAATTATAAAGATATTGGATTCCGAAAAAATGGATAAAATGACATTTATAGTATCTTTCAGTAAAATAATTCCTGCTAAAGATATTTTTGAATTTGAAAATATAGTCGGAAAAATGTTCAGAGTAAACCGTATGCGTCTTATGTGTAACTATCCGCCGGAACTCTTCAGTATAGAACAAGTTGATAACATGATAGAACTTCTGCGTCGTGATATATCAGTCATAAACGGATACCTTAATGATGCCACTAAAAATCTGGAAAATAATGTTCTTACAATAAAAGTAGTACATGGTGGTATCAATATGCTTAACAAATATCATTTCTGCCGGAATTTTTCACAGCTGATACGCAATCAGTATGGAACAGATATTCAGGTAATCCTTGAAGGTGAGGAAATTTCCTCGCAGGAATATGCCGAAATGATAGATAAAATTTCTGCTGAACTTCCTGACTTTAACAATAATATGATTCCGGAAGATTCAGATAAAAATTCCGTACAGGATATTGTAATATCTGATAAGCCTGTTGATATATCCGCACTTGATATGGAATATGACCCTGAATCAGCTGAAATTATTTTCGGAAAACCCATACATAAAAAACAAGTACCTATATTTGATGCTGTACAGACGCTCGGGGAAAAATATGTCATAATAGGTGACGTTTTCGCAAAGGATTTCAAGGAACTTAAAAACAATAATACGGTTACAACATTTGATATAACAGATTACAGCGGTTCATTGAAAATAAAAATCTTTGCGGATAAGGATAAACTTAAAAATATGAATCTTTCGGCAATAAAAACCGGAAGTACTCTGATAGTAAGCGGAAAGGTTGATATTGATAAATACTTACGTGATATAGTCATAATACCGGATTCATTGATAAGTGTAAAGAGGATTCCACGCATGGACAGCTATCCGGAAAAACGTGTTGAATTACATTGTCATACAAATATGTCAGCTATGGACGCAGTCACAGACCCTGTAACTCTGATAAAAAGAGCTTCCGAATGGGGACATCAGGCAATGGCAATTACCGACCACGGAGCAGTTCAGGCATTTCCGGACTGTATGTATAATATGCCGGATAACTTCAAAGTGATTTATGGTTGTGAGGCTTATGTTGTTAATGACCTCGATAAGAACACTATACTTAAGAATCCCGACAGCAGAAGTATAAACGATGAAATAATAATTTTTGACGTTGAAACAACAGGTTTGAATCTTAATACTGACCGTCTCACAGAAATAGGTGCGGTAAAGCTGAAAAATTTGCAGGTTGTTGATACATTCAATACAAAGGTTAATCCACAGAAACATATTCCGGAAAATATTACCGAACTTACAGGAATATCGGACGATGATGTTAAAGATGCTCCGCTTGAAGACGAAGCTATAAAATTATTTATGCAGTTCTGTGGTGAAAATCCGGTACTTGTGGCACATAATGCGAACTTTGATACAAGTATGATAAATGAGGCTTGCAGAAGAAGTAATATAGATTTCAGATATAACTGGATTGATACATTAATATTATGTCAGATAATGCTTCCGGAAATAGCACGGCATAAACTTGATTATGTCGCCAAAAAACTGAAACTCGGAAAATTTGAACATCACAGAGCTTCAGATGATGCTTTTATACTTGCAAAAATATATATAGAACTTATCGGAAGACTTATCACTGATAAGGGCGTTGAAACTCTTGATGACCTGAATTTAAAAGCAGGCGAGATAGATATAAAAAAATTAAAATCATATCACCAGATTATTCTTGTAAGAAATCAGGAGGGACTTAAAAATTTATATAAACTCGTATCTTATAGTAATCTGAATTACTTCTATAAAAAACCTCTTATTCCTAAATCAGTTCTTCAGGCACACAGAGAGGGTCTTATTTTCGGAAGTGCCTGTGAAGCCGGTGAACTTTTTCAGGCTATGCTGAATAAAAAATCGGACAGCGATATAG
>CAMWUB010000269.1 GCA_947177345.1 uncultured Ruminococcus sp.
AATTAATCTCTTGATGTATCATAGAATCTTCTTTCGTCGGGATAGGCATAACCCCGTTCCTCAACGGCGACTCTTTCCATGTACGGCGAAATGTCATCACTTTCAAGAACACGTTGCAACTCAGTATTTTCTTCTTCATAAGCGTCAATTTCAGCCTGTATTCTTGTAAGTTCCTTTTCTTTTTCTTCGCAATCCTTTTCGGTGTTAAAAATAAGAACACCACAGCCGATGCACACAGCCACAGCAACCATTTTTACAAGTTTACTGTTAAACAGATGTTTTTTTTCTGTATCATTTTTCTTTTTGTTCGGCAATGTCATTCACGTTCTTTCTTTTTTTATTTTCTTTTTTATTATACAACAAACCGGTTGCATTTAGCAATAGAAATGACTTTTTTTTATTTGTTTTAACTGAATTTTTGGAACTTATCACAAAATTACGTTCTTTTTCCTGTAATTTTACATAAACCGACCGCAACGGACTGAATACTACAGAAAGAATTTTAATGACAAGACAGTAAATTTTTTTCATAGTACCTATGATGATGCTTCCGAGTGTGAAGAAATAGAAAATAAATCCGATAGCATTTCCGGCGACGTAATAGAACCGCAGTTCACCACGAGCAAATACGGTAGCAAACGACGACAAAAAAACCGCATATAATGCCATGAATATAACATCTTCAATCACGACAAGTGCGGTATTATGCGGAAACAATATTCTTGCTGTTCTGAAAACATCATAACATATACCTATTATCATTCCGAACAGGCACGAAAGACCAAATAAATAAATTTCCTCATTTATGGAAAAAAATGTTTCCGGAACTTTCATTTAAAAAGTCTCCCTAAAGCCGTAAGTGGTGACTTACGTTCCTTATCGCCGTAAACTACTGCCCATATATCGCCTGTAATTGTCATGTTACCGGTTTCGACACTCATAGAATCTATATGTAATTCCCTGCCTTGTATGGTCAGCTCACCTAACTGTGTATAAAGACATATTGCTTTTTCGTCGAAACTGTCAACATCAGTTATACCAGATATTGTGAGATTTTTTCGGTTTTCAAGAATAAGATTCTGATTCTGTTTGATATTATTTTCCTGCATGAATAATACCTCCGATTTTTTTTAATAAATTATATTCATGCAGGAATGTAATTATTCATTATAATAAAAATTTTCCATAAAAGAATCTTCTTCTTCTTCAACGAGTTTCGCCCTTACGGTAACACGGCTCTGACCGTTAAGAGTACAGGTAAATAAAGTCATATCCCATTCGGAATTATTTTCCGACATCTCTTCCACACCATAGCCGTCTATGTATTCTATATATGAAACTGAATAGTGAAATTTTTCGCCATCGCAGTTAGTGAAAATAATATCATCACCGTCATTGAGATTTTTAATCATACCAAAGTGACTGTTATAATTATGTGCGGCAACAATAAAATTATGTGATTCCGGTGTACCCTCATAGCGACACGGAGCTATATTGAGATTGGAATAATTCCAGTCATTGAGTACAGGCAATTCAAGCGAAAGGCTTTCAAGAGTTAGATAGCCACAGTAATCATTTCCGGCGACATTTACGGCAGGCATTTCATAAGTACCATTTTCGATAGCCTTTTCTTTTTCACGGGCTTCAGATTCAGCGAGAACATCTCTTTTAGCATTTTCCTGAATTTTCTGTAAGTATTCGGTATAAGTTTCCGGTTTTACTTCTGGTATAATATTCTTAAGTCCGGAAAGAACTGTCTGTGAACTTTCATAAGCCATATTGCTTTCCTCAAAATTATGAACGCATAAAAGTATCGCACATATAAGCATAGCCACACCAGATATAACAAATAAACTCCATATTTTACTCATAATTATTTTCCACCTCTTTGATACTTATTTATGATATTAATTGCTATAAAAATCATATTATAGAAAAGATATATAGTATATAATAATATATTCAAAACACCGTACATTCTGCACGGTGCTTTTTGTAAATAATTATTATTCAGTCATATTATCCTGCTCCGGTTCACTATTGGATTTAACTTTTTTATTTTCCGCATTTTCGTCAGATAAAGATTCAGTTTCAGATGTATTGGAGACAAGTTCGCCGTTTATTTCAACTTTGAAAGTAAGTACATCTGTATACATACCGGCAAGACGTGCATCTTCCGTAACTGTAGCGGTAAGAATTTTTGTTATTGTTATATTTTCGGCTTCTTTCGGTTCAATGGAAAGTATAATATTATTTTCATTAGTAAGAGGTTGTTTTTCTTTGTCGGTCAGAGGAATTTCAGTTTGTTCAGATTTTATTTCCGTTTCAGATTCAGGGTCAGTTACAGATAAATCTTCACTTAATACTTCTTCCGAATAATTTTTTTCAGGTATTGGTTCATGGCTGATATAAGTCAGGCTGGTTGGTACAAGTTCATACGCAACATATTCTTTGTTTTCATCAGGTTCGTTTACAGTATCTACATTAAGAAGTCGCCATTCATTTTCACTTCTTACAGATATATCAAGCGTCTGATTTTTACCAATAACGACATTTGAAGCAGATATTTTAAATTCAACAGACTTTGAAAGGTCTGCCTTGCCGTCCGGAATTGTAACGGTATATGAAGATTTAAACATATCAACCAGTTCAACATTGGAAATCATTTCAGAATGTTCAAAAGTTTTTGAATCGTTTTTTACTTCCTCGCTTTCTTCCTCTGCTACCGAAAAGACAGGGAGTGTCATAACTGTACACATTATGAAAGCCGAGATAAGAGATACCAATTTTTTCATGACAAAATCCCTCCTAATGAATATTTTATGTTTATTTTATGAAACAACAATAGTAGTTCTTAAATCAGCATTATTTGTAGGTGTCTGGTCTTCGTCCATACGATATGGCTGAACGTGTATTATAGCGTCATATGTACCAGGGGCAAGACCTCTTGAAAGATTTATATTCTGAATATAAAGCCCAGGGTCAACAAGTCCGGAAGTATAAAGGACTTCATAATCATCTTCATCACCGTTAAGAAGTCTCAGTTCAAAAGTAAGACTATATTTATCAGCATTGTCTTCCGGATTGAAGAAATCAACAGTGACTTCAGTAGTATTTGCCGGAAATTCCAGAGAACTCCAGCCAGGTACAGCAACGCCATCTTCTTCAATTTCTTCCGGTTCAGATTCAACAAGCTTACCGGCTGAAGGGTCAGCGGTCAATCTTTCTCTTGTTTCTTCTTCTTCTTCCTCCTCTTCTTCCCAGCTTGATTCAACTTCGGAAGATGTGGATTCTTCAGGAACATCATTTTTATTATTGACTAAAACAACTGCCACGATTCCGCCTATTATAAGAACCGGAACGCCTATTTTAAACCAAGTTTGTTGCCAGAATTTTTTATTCTGTGGGGTGT
>CAMWUB010000270.1 GCA_947177345.1 uncultured Ruminococcus sp.
ATATTTGTCAATAACTGCATTTCCGTAAAAAAAGTAGACAAATTAAAAAATAAGTGATATAATAGAAGTATCTGAAAGAAAGGAAATTTTTTTTATGAATATCAAAGAAACATTGTTTGAACTCTCTGAAACTGCCGGAGCTTCCGGAAATGAAAGAAACGTTTCAGAAAAAGCCCTTGAAATGCTCCGGAAATACTGCCCTGATGCTGAAATCAGAAACGGTAATGTTATAGGACGTTTCGGTACGAAAAATGAAAATCTTCCGGAGCTGGTACTCGATGCCCACATAGACCAGATTGGAATGATTGTAACCTACATAACTGACGATGGTTTTATAAAAGTCGGAAATCTCGGCGGTATTGACCGCAGACTTCTTCCGGCACAACCCGTTGTCATACACGGAAAAACTGACGTTAAAGGCGTAATATGTTCCGTACCTCCGCACCTTTCCGACAGTAATTCTGTACCGTCATTCAACGATATTGCAATTGATACCGGTCTGACAAAGTCCGAACTTGAAGAAATAGTTTCGCTTGGTGATACGATTACTTTTGACGTGAAATGCCGTCAGTTACTGAATAATCGTGTTACCGGTGGGGCTTTCGATGACCGCTCCGGAATGACCGCTATTCTGTACGCTCTTGACCTGCTCCGTGACAAGCCGTTGAATTATAATGTTACTGTTATCTTCTCGACACAGGAGGAACTCGGTGAACGTGGTGCTAAAATCGGAGCTTTTGAAATAAATCCGGATATTGCACTTGCTATAGATGTAAGTTTTGCCTGTGCTATCGGTGAAAATGAATCAAAATGCGGTAAACTCGGTAAGGGTGCTATGATTGGTATATCGCCGTCACTTTCAAGACGTATTTCCGATAATCTCATAGATACCGCACGGAAAAATAATATTCCGTATCAGATTGAAGTAATGAATGGTCTGACTTCCACTAATGCCGACCAGTATTCCGTATGCCGTGACGGTGCGGAAACCTGTACTATATCTATACCGCTACGGAATATGCATACACCGGTTGAGGTCATTGACCTAGAAGATATACGCTATACAGTCGAACTCATTGCAGAATTTATAATTAATAATTCATAATTATACGTCCGTATGCGAACGTATACAAATGTATACCACTCAATACGAAACATACCAAGAAAAAGAATAAGAAGAAGAATAAGAAGAAGAATATATATACTGCCCTCTTGATTATGAATTATAAAGAAAGGATATTATCTATGAAAAATTTACTGAAAGAACTTTGTTTAATCAATAGTATTTCCGGTGACGAAAAAACTGTCCGTGAAATCATTATCGAAAAAATCAAGGATTTCTGCGAATACAGTACCGACCCTCTTGGAAATCTGATATGTTTCCGGAAAGGTAAAAAAAATTCCGGTAAAAAATTAATGATTTGTTCCCATATGGACGAAGTAGGTTTTATAGTAACCAGTATAAATCCGGATGGCACACTTGCTTTTGATACTGTAGGCAGTATTGATTCAGTGGTGACTATCGGCAGACAAGTGACCGTAGGAAAAAATAATCTTTATGGCGTTATCGGTTCTACTGCCATACATAATCTGCCGAAAGAAAAAAGGGAAAAATCTCCGGATATAAGAAGTATGTACATTGACATCGGTGCGGAAAATAAAGAAGACGCTGAAAAATATGTCACACTCGGCGACTGTATTTATTTTGTATCGGAGTTCACAGAATCCGGAAATCATATAAAAGCAAAAGCTATTGACGACCGTGCAGGCTGTGCTATGATGATACGCATGATTCGGGAACAGCCGGAATATGATACATATTTTGTCTTCAATACACAGGAAGAAATAGGTCTGAGAGGTTCGAGAGTATCGGCATTTTCAGTACAACCGGATTTTGCTATAGTAATCGAAGCTACAACCGCTTCAGACATCGACGGCGTTTCAGGTAATAAAAAAGTATGTTCGCTTGGTAATGGTGGGGTTGTATCGTTCATGGACAGAAGTACGGTTTATGACAGGGAATTATATAACCTCGCTTTCGATACCGCACGTATGAATAATATACCGTGTCAGACAAAAACTATGATTGCCGGTGGTAATGATGCCGGAGCTATCCATATAACTGGCAGGGGCATACGTACTATTGCCGTTTCTGTACCGTGCAGATATTTACATTCCGCCTCGTGTGTCATAAATCCGGAAGATTTTGAAAATTCATACATACTTGTTAAGAAACTCGCTGAAAGGATTCAGGAGTTATGATAAAACTAATCGGACATGAAAGCGAATTTGACCGGAATCTACTTCTGAAAACTCTCTCCGGACGGAAAATGCTTGCATATCTCAAAGCATACGGAACAGGTTACGATTTCTGCCGTTTCTATAAGATTTCCGACGGAAATGCTATCGGGTTTATGTTCATGATAAATTCAACCCTCATAATATGCGGTGACAATAATCTTGAAAATATCGGTGAAATAGAATTATTTATCCGTATGAATCTGCCATTCAGAATAGAGGGTTCACAACATATTCTTGAAAATATCGGTCTGCATGAACACTATCAGCAGTTAAACCGCACTGTCTTTGAACTCGTTCCGGATAACAAGCCGGTTGATTCCGTTGAGGATTCCGTTGATTTCAACCCGCATTTACCTGATGTATACAAGATTTTAAGTGAAGGCTTTCCAAATATCGCCGACTTCTCGCTATGGTATACAGATACCTCACACAGATGCCGTCACGGTATAAGCAGAACATTTACGTACAGAAATTCAACGACTGCCTCGGCGGTATTCGACGTTGAAGATGTCGTTTTAATCGGACAGGTTGCTACTACTGAATCCGCACGAGGTCGGGGCTATGCACGTGATTTTTTACGCTGGCTTGCCGGATTCTTTAATAATATCGGTAAAAAATCTTATCTCATGGCTCTCGACGTGAGAGTGAGTTTTTACCGTGAAATAGGTTTCCGAGAAGTCGAAAAAGAAATAGTACTCGAACGCATGGACGTTGAAAAAGATAGTTTAATGAAAGGAAAACTTACCAATGAACAGTAATTTAAATAAAATTTATAATTTCAATGAAAAACTTCTTGAAATCGCTGAGCAGGCGGAAAAAAACTGTACGGAATCATTCCGTCGGATTGAAGAAATAGCTGAATACAACGGGGCAAAAGTCCTGAAAGCATTTTCCGATAATAAAGTAAGTGAACCGTGTTTCTATGGTTCTACCGGTTACGGTTACGGCGATATTGGTCGGGACGTAATCGACAAAGTTTTTGCACAGGCACTCGGTACTGAAGACGCTCTGGTGAGATTCAATTTTGTTTCCGGAACTCATGCACTTTCGACGGCTCTTTTCGGAGTTCTCCGCACTGGTGATAAAATAGTTTCCATAACCGGCA
>CAMWUB010000271.1 GCA_947177345.1 uncultured Ruminococcus sp.
GGTTATAAAATATTCTCAACTATCTGTTTTTTCAGAAATCCGGAAAACGTAAAACCACCCACCATTTACCAGAAAGCGAGGTTATATAGTGAACGAAAGGGAAAAATCTACCCGACCAAGAAAGTATACGCCTAAAGGAACGTATCAGAAACGTTATTACAAAAAAAGAACTCCGATTGAAAACATCATCACACCTGAAAAACATACACAGGTACAGCAGAAAGAAATCAGAAAAGCAACGGTTAAAATTATTCCGCTTGGTGGTCTTAACGAGATTGGCAAGAATATGACCATTTTTGAATGTTCAAACGATATGTTTATACTCGATTGCGGTCTTTCTTTTCCTGATTCCGATATGCCTGGTGTAGATATAGTAATACCGGATTTCGCATATGTTGAAAGAAACCGTGACCGCATAAGAGGTATAGTAATTACCCACGGACACGAAGACCATATAGGTGCGTTACCGTATCTGCTGAAAAAAGTAAATGTACCTGTATACGGTACACGGCTTACAATCGGACTTATTGAGGGAAAACTAAAAGAGCAGGGACTTAGCGGAAAAGTAAAACTGCACGTTGTTGAACCTCGGAAAACCGTTAAAATGGGTTGTATGGCTGTGGAGTTCATAAAAGTGAATCATTCAATACCAGATTCTGTCGGAATGGCTATCCATACCCCTGCCGGTGTTATTATCCATACCGGCGACTTCAAAATAGATGCAACTCCCATTGACGGCAAAGTTATTGACCTCGCCCGTTTCGGTGAACTCGGTAACAAGGGCGTACTTGCTCTTATGTCCGAATCCACCAACGCAGAAAGAGCAGGTTTTACACGTTCCGAAAAAACAGTAGGGGCATCATTCGATAAGCTTTTCCAGCAGGCAGAGGGAAAACGTATAATTATTGCTACATTCTCATCAAATATACACCGTGTACAGCAGATTATCAACTGTGCCGTAAAGTATGACAGAAAAGTAGCAGTTTTCGGCAGAAGTATGGTAAATGTCATCACTACTGCAAAGGAACTCGGCTATTTAAACGTTCCTGACAAAATAATTATTGACATCGAAGATATGGACAGTTATAACAGTGAAGAAATAGTACTTATTACTACCGGCAGTCAGGGTGAACCAATGTCGGCACTCACTCGCATGGCTATGAACGACCACAAACAAGTTGTAATAACTCCTATGGATTTTATTATTATCTCCGCTACTCCTATCCCTGGTAATGAAAAATACGTCACAAAGGTAGTCAACGAGTTAATGAAATCCGGTGCAGAAGTCGTTTACGAAGCTATGTATGAAGTACACGTTTCCGGACACGCCTGTCAGGAAGAACTTAAATTAATGCTTGCACTTACCAAACCTAAATTCTTTATCCCTGTGCATGGAGAATACAAACATCTGAAAAAACACAGCGAATTAGCTTTAGAAGTAGGTATTCCGGAAGAAAATATCTTCATTGCAAGTATCGGAAATGTTATAGAAACTGACGGTAATAAAATGGGTATAGTTTCGCAAGTACCTGCCGGACGTACTCTTGTTGACGGTCTCGGTGTAGGTGATGTAGGTTCAATAGTACTGCATGACAGAAGACATCTCGCACAGGACGGAATTATTATTGTTGTAATCGGTCTCGAAAGGGGTTCAAACAGAATTTCAGCCGGTCCTGACATTATTTCAAGAGGTTTTGTATACGTCCGTGAATCTGAAGAACTTATGGGTGATGCACGCAGATGTATAAAAGATATTTTAAATGGCTGTTC
Source organism: uncultured Ruminococcus sp. (assembly GCA_947177345.1). Taxonomy (GTDB): domain Bacteria; phylum Bacillota; class Clostridia; order Oscillospirales; family Ruminococcaceae; genus Ruminococcus. Next base: position 1,771 of record CAMWUB010000271.1, read on the forward strand.
TGTTGCTGAACTTCGTGAATGGGGATTCTTAAAAGATAAAATGCGTGACGAACTCGCAGAATTTATCTATAAAAAAACACAGCGTCATCCCATGATATTACCGATTATCATGGAAACCTGAATTGTTTCCGAAAGGAGCTGTAATTTTTGAAAAAGAAATTTCCGGCAGTATCGCTTGTATTGCTTGTATTGCTTGCAGTTCTTATAACTGAAACAATAGTTTCCGCATTCATGCTGAGTAATTACGATTCTGCTAAGGGAATAACCTGTCTTATACTGTCCGCCCTGACCGCCGTCTTCTGTATCGCTGAAGTCCTTTTCTTTGCCGGAAACACTATAAAACACGTTTCAAGAATGAATGAACATCTTGAAAACTCCGTTTCTGAATATATAAATTCTGTAAATGAACCTGTCGCCGTTATCGACGGTGAACGTCAGCTTATATGGTGCAATACCGCATTTTCCGAAAAAATAAGCGGAAACCGTAACATTTATGGTATGGATATAGGCAGTCTGGCAGACATAAACATTGAAAGTATAATTTCCACCGGTACGGGTATATGCAATATCGGCGGAAGTACATACCGTATTTCTTCGGATAAATATTCCGAAAATGATGTATCACTACATATTCTTTTTTTCCATGACGATACAAATTATATCGCTCTTCAGAAAAAAATGAATGAAACTCATCCTAATGTCGTCATAATCATGGTGGATAATTATGACGAAATTCTTAAAAACGCTAAGGAAAGTGAAAAATCTCAGGCATCTGTTGAGGTAGAAAAGCTTATTGAAAACTTCATGAGCAGTACTAACGGCTTTATACGGAAAAGTGGTTCAGATACGTTCTATGCGGTTATAGAAAATAAACATCTTGATGAAATAATATCCGGAAAATTCAATATTCTTGACCTTGCAAGAAATATAAAAATTGCCGGTAAATATCCGCTTACTTTTTCGATAGGTGTCGGAAAGGGTGCGGAATCACTCTCCGAAAGTGAACAGATTGCACGCCAGTGTCTCGATATGGCTTTAGGCAGAGGCGGTGACCAGGCTGTACTGAAAACAGATAGCGGTTATCAATTTTTCGGTGGGGTCTCGCAAGGTATGGAAAAAAAATCACGTGCTAAAACACGTGTACTTTCAAACGCCTTGCAGGATATTATCATGAGTTCAGATAAAATTTTCATGATGGGTCATCGGTTCGGAGACCTCGATTCTGTAGGAGCTTCTTGCGGTATGGCTGGTGCTGTACGCCTGCTCGGTAAAGAGGCTCATATAGCCGTGAACCGTTCAGCTAATCTCGCCACAAACCTCATTGACATCACAGAAGAACGCACCGACAATGAATTATTTATATCTCCGGAAAATGCTATCTCGCTTATTTCTGAACAAGATTTACTGATAATAGTAGATACACATAGCCGTGATATGCTCGAATCGCCGGAATTATACAGTAAAGCAAAATCTGTTGTTGTAATAGACCACCACAGAAAAAAAGCCGGTTTTATTGATAATGCGGTTATTTTCCACCATGAACCCTATGCATCTTCAGCGTCGGAAATGGTTACTGAAATAATACAGTATTTCAATTTTCCACCGGAAGAGGTTCTGCCAC
>CAMWUB010000272.1 GCA_947177345.1 uncultured Ruminococcus sp.
AGTCAGCTACACATCTTTCAAAGATTATAGATTATGGATTTTTAAATGTTTTTTATCGTCTTTTTGTTTTAAGTGATGTTTTCCAATAAAGAAATATAGAAATGGAATTATAGTTAACGCTATCAAGAAAGCAATAGTATTAGAACATAAAATACAAACCAACCATATCAAATCTAAAAGCATCATGAACATTCCATAAAAAATCAAACCTTTTTTAGAATTAAAATTTATAGACGAAATAAAAGAAATGGGCTTGTTTATAATTCTGCTTGTCTGATTATTTAATATTGCAGTATTACTGTCTCCAATAATAGTGGTATTATGATTTATAGTTTGAAAAATACTGATAAATGAAAATTGGCTTATGCATCTTTTTTTTTAAATTCTTCTTCCAAGTCGTATATCTTATTCAAAAATCTTATACGTTCTTTATGGGATAAAGATTTTAAAATATTATCAATTTCAAGTGCATCATCACTTACTTCATGTGTCCTGATAGTGTTTACATTGTTATAATTGCCGACTGTCTGGGTGCTGTTGGCTCCTAAATTAAAACTGTTATTATTGTTATATTCATTTTGTGTATTTTCTTTGCCTAACAGATACTCGGCAGACACTTCTAAATATTCGCAAATGAGTAAAATGTATTTTGCTGGTGGGTCTGTTCCTCTTGATTTCCATGTAGAAAAGGTACTATCTGTTATGCCTAAAATCTTGCATAAATCTGATTGGTTTAGATGTTTGTCTTCTAATATCTGTACAGTACGTTCAATAATATTCATCAAAACACCTCACTTTTTGTAATAATACACAATATTTTTCAAATTCGTAAAAATTGCTTGATTTTTACGAATTTGCGTGATACAATATAAGTTGTGATAGAGAAAACCACATAGAAAAGATGTGAACGTTATGTCAAAAACCGGAACGTCAGAGCAGAAACAGGAAAAAGCAGTCTCTGTAAAGCTGACCTGTGATAATTCAGCTTTTTTACAGTCTCTTGACGAAATCGAAAAAAAGATTGATAGACTTCTGGAGAAGTTAAACCAGATGAAGAGTAGTTTTATTCAGATTCAAGATTAATAAGCTGTTTGCAGTAAGGACAAGTAATACTCGAACCGATATCTGAAATCTTGAAATAGATTTTCTTTTCACAATTCGGACAATCAGTAGCAATTTCGGATTCGGTGACGATATTCATTAAATCGTCTACAAAATCATCAATATTGCTCACTTTTCCACCCTCCTTTTTTTGCTGGTTTTATGATTTTCTCTATCTTGTGCCGATTTCACGGACAAGTGATACGACACGTACACACCCTACGGACATAGGGAACTTTCTATTTTTTATTTTAAACACGCTGAAGCCCGTCGTTATTGGACAGATTTCACGGACTTCAGCACCACCTCTGAAATGTAAGAATGGACAGATTCCACATCAGAGTAACAAGTTAATATCAGATATGCATATTGCATGACAATTAGTATATGCCAAAAAACGTATTTAAAAAAAGCAAATCAAATACGTTAAGTTTTTTATACCTATAAAAACTTGTATTTATTTAATAATATACCAAAAATTATATTTTGTCAATAGCTTTTTTATAAAAATTTAGAAATGAGGTTTTTTTATGTCAACTTTCAGAGATAATCACAAAGAAAAAGGAAACTTTACCCAGATTTCAAACACTCTTATCTTAGATACAAGAGTATCAGAAAAAGCAAAGATGCAGTTAATAGTTATGCTGTCACGTCCCGATGCGTGGCGATTCAACATGGAGGGGTTACTTGCTTTTCTTCATGGTGGCTTATCAGCATTGCAGTCAGGTCTTAAGGAACTTGTAAAGTTCGGCTACCTAAAACGTGTAAGAAAACACATCAACGGTCGCTTTGACTGGGAATATACCGTTATAGAAAATCCCACAGGCGAACAGGACAACAAGTCAGAAAACACAAAAGAAGAACAAAAAACACAGAAAGACATTAAGCCGGAGAATACAGAAACTCCGGCAAAAAGCAAAAAGAAGAAAAACTATTCAAAGAAAAACAATAAGCAGAAAAACTATTCATTGAAAACTGGTTCGTATAGTAATACTGGTTCTTCTAATACTGAAAATAATAATACTGTTATTAAAAAGAGTGAGAAAACCGCCTGCACTGAAAAACAAACATTCGGAAAATACAAAAATGTCCCACTCACTCCCGAAGAATACGATAAACTTGTAGAAACCTATGGCAAAGACCAGACCGACAAAAGCATTGATGGTATGTCAGAATATATGCATATACATAACAAGTCTTATCCAAATGTTTATGCACGTCTTGATTTATGGATAAGAGAAGATATTGAAAAATTAAAACAAAATCAGGAAAAACAGAGAAAACAGGAAAGAAATAGATATAAGATTCATTATGATGATGACTTTGATGCTAATAAATATACGCAATTTGTAAATGATTACAAATGCATATGAATGCAGAATTAGAAAAAAAAACAAAAGAAAGGGGTGATTTTATGACCTTCGGACAGAAAATAAAGTATCGCCGGGAAGAACTCGGTTATACGCAATCTGAACTTGCAAAACGTGTACACACTACACAACCGTATGTTTCACGTTTAGAAAGAGGCTTGTTCAATCCGTCAATGCGAATGATTGTAAAAATGTCAACTGTACTTGATATAAGCGTTGACTATCTACTGTTTGATGACAGAGAAGCGGTTTGAAAAGAGGTGAAACCATGACTGAATACCGCATTTACATTGCCAAGAATTGCTTTGAACTCAACGATGGTATCAAACTTTATAAAATCGTACATACACGTGAGGAAGCAGTCAGATGTTGCGAGGAACATAATGATAGCGAGACATATTTAGGTAAAAAAGAATATTACTGTTACATGAAATGCGAACTTTAAACAGGTTTCTGAACGGTTGAACCTTAAATCAGCCGTATCCCACAGCTTACCAGGAACAACTGGAGCTGAAAGAAACTTAAAACAGAAATGAGGTGATTAAATGACTATAGCAGAACTACTTGAAAAACAAAATATCCGACTGCTTGATTGTCCTTTCTGTGGGTGCAAGCTGTCTGATTTTGAGTTATTTATGACATTAAAGCCGGTACATTCAGAAGAATACCTTATAGCTAAGCTTGAACATGGACGCTTTTTAGGCAACGATAATGGTTATGCCGTAAACTGTCCTAACTGCGGTGCGACAGGTGGCAGAGATACTTCACCGAAGTTTGCCTGTAAAAAATGGAACAGACGAAGCGAATCTGTAAGACGTGGCAAATGGAAGTATGAAAATTATGGGGACTTTGGTTGTGTACCTTGCTGTTCTGTTTGTGGTGAACCCGATGCACTTAGTCGTGCTGATTACGATT
>CAMWUB010000273.1 GCA_947177345.1 uncultured Ruminococcus sp.
TTATATGATAAAATGAATACGAGGTTGATATAAATGGTAGTGGCAAAAAAAATACGGCTGAAACCGACACCTGAACAGGAAATATTATTCCGGAAAAGTGCAGGAGTTGCAAGATGGGCATATAATTATTTTCTTTCTGAAAATGACCGTGTATGGCAGGAATACCTTGCCGATGGTGAAACAGGTGCGAAATCAGTCAGTGGGGGAGAAGTCAGGAAACATATTACTGTTATGAAAAAGACTACTCACACTTGGCTGAAAGAAATCGGCAGTAATGTGGTGAAACAGGCTGTTAAAGATGCAAATACTGCTCGTGATAGATTTTTCAAAGGATTATCTGAAAAGCCTTGTTACAAATCAAAACACAAATCAAAACCGTCTTTCTATGTGAATTATGAAAGCCTTTCAAGAAAAAATGGTGGTTTTCATGGAGAAAAGATAGGATTTGTAAGAACTTCTGAATCATTGCCGAAACTTCCGAAAGGACAGAAATACTCTAATCCGCATATCTCTTTTGATGGAAAATACTGGTATTTATCTGTCGGATATGAAGTTTCTGAAATAAAATGCGAACTGACAGGAGAAAGTACTGGTATTGATTTAGGTATCAAGGATTTGGCAATATGTTCAAACGGAAAGACCTATAAAAATATCAATAAATCGCACGAAATCAGACGACTTGAAAAAGTGCTGAAACGTGAACAGCGTAAGCTCAGCCGAATGATTGAAAATAACATTTCCGGCTATAAAACGGTTGGAAACAAGCGTGTTCCGGTTTTTATCAAGCCTTTTTATGAATGTAAAAATTTTCAGAAACAGAAGAAAGTTATAAAATTACTGCACAGAAAACTTGCAAATATCAGAAATAACTACTTGCATCAGACCACGACAGAGATAGTGAAAATCAAGCCGTCTCGTATTGTTATGGAAGCTCTGAATGTAAAGGGTATGATGAAGAACAAACATCTTGCAAGGGCGATTCAGGAGCAGAAATTTTATGAGTTCAAACGACAGATAACCTATAAATGTCAGAAATATGGTATTGCATTAGTAGAAGTCCCGCCTTTCTATCCGAGTTCCAAGACCTGCTCTCGCTGTGGCTGTATCAGAAAAGACCTGAAACTTTCAGACCGCATTTACAGGTGTAACGAGTGTGGACTTGTGATAGACAGGGATTTCAATGCAAGTCTTAATTTAGCAAATTATCAATCTGCATGATTTCACTTTCAAGAAAATGCAGATGTGTACCTATCGCTACTGGGGAATTTAAGCCTGTGGAGTGTTATAGCAAACGAAAGTAGCTCCGGCAAAATCGGACACGGTGAAACAGGAAGATATTTCGTGAGGAATGTCACAGTGTAGATATATGAGATTTTTATAAGTTTATATATATTTATCGTAGCGGTTATCCAATGAATGACAAGCCTGAATCTATCAAATTATCAATCTGCATAATTTCACTTTCAAGAAAATGCAGATATGTACCTATCGCTACTGGGGAATTTAAGCCTGCGGAGTGTCATATCAAACGAAAGTAGCTCCGGCAAAATCGGACACGTTGAAACAGGAAGATATTTCGTGAGGAATGTCGTGGTATAGATATATGAGATTTTATAAATTTGTGTATATTTATCGTAGCGAGAATGCCATAGTTATGAGATTTTTATAAAATTTCATATATTTATCTTAGCAATAAAAATAATAAATTTAAATAAAGGAGTAAAGAAATGATTTTTTCTCACGAAGTTGAAGAAATGTGCCCTGTAAAGCAGGGCGTTGCACACGGATGCGCGCCGATTCCCGAGGAAGCAAAGTGGGTCAAGGCTAAGGAAATCAGCGATATTTCCGGCTTTACACACGGTATCGGATATTGTGCACCACAGCAAGGATGTTGCAAACTCACGCTGAACGTTAAAGAGGGTGTGATTCAGGAATGTCTCGTGGAGACTATCGGCTGTTCCGGTATGACACATTCGGCTGCCATGTCCGCTGAAATTCTCCCCGGAAGAACTATCCTCGAGGCTCTCAATACAGACCTCGTCTGTGATGCTATCAATACCGCTATGCGTGAGCTGTTTTTACAGATAGTATACGGACGCTCTCAGAGTGCATTCTCTGAAGACGGTCTCGTTATCGGTGCTGGTCTCGAAGACCTCGGAAAAGGTCTCCGTTCGCAAGTCGGCACAATGTATGGTACTCTCGCAAAAGGTCCTCGTTATCTCGAAATGACTGACGGTTATGTTACCGGAATCGCTCTCAATGAAGACGACGAAATCATCGGCTATCAGTTCGTGAATTTCGGCAAAATGATGGACTTCATCAAGGCTGGCGATGACGCTAACACCGCTCTCGAAAAGGCAAAGGGTCAGTACGGTCGTGTTGCCGATGCTGTCAAGATTGTCGACCCACGTAAAGAATAAGGAGGACTCTTAAAATGGCTTTATTTGAATCATATGAAAGAAGAGAAAAGCAGATTTTAGCTGTTCTCGAACAGTATGGCGTTTCTTCAATCGAAGAATGTGCCGATATTTGTAAAGAAAAAGGTCTCGACATTTACAAGCTCGTTGAGGGAATCCAGCCTATTTGCTTTGAAAATGCAAAGTGGGCTTATACCGTTGGCTGTGCAATCGCTATCAAAAAGGGCTGTACCCGTGCTGCTGATGCCGCTGCTGCTATCGGTGAAGGTCTTCAGGCTTTCTGTATTCCGGGTTCTGTCGCTGACCAAAGAAAAGTAGGTCTCGGACACGGCAACCTCGGAAAAATGCTCCTTGAAGAAGATACTGAATGTTTCGCATTCCTTGCCGGACACGAATCTTTCGCAGCCGCTGAAGGTGCTATCGGTATCGCTGAAAAGGCTAACAAAGTACGCCAGAAACCGCTTCGTGTTATTCTCAACGGTCTCGGCAAAGATGCCGCTCAGATTATCGCAAGAATTAACGGCTTTACATATGTTGAAACTGAAATGGATTACCACACCGGTGAGGTAAAGGAAGTCTTCCGTAAGGCTTATTCAGACGGTCTCCGTGCAAAAGTCAACTGCTACGGTGCAAATGATGTCACTGAGGGCGTTGCTATCATGTGGAAAGAAAATGTTGACGTTTCTATCACTGGTAACTCCACGAACCCGACACGTTTTCAGCACCCTGTAGCCGGTACTTACAAGAAAGAACGCACTGACGCTGGCAAAAAATACTTCTCAGTTGCATCCGGTGGCGGTACGGGCAGAACTCTGCACCCTGATAATATGGCTGCTGGTCCTGCTTCCTACGGCATGACCGACACAATGGGTCGTATGCATTCAGATGCACAGTTTGCCGGTTCTTCGTCCGTACCTGCCCACGTTGAAATGATGGGTCTTATCGGTATGGGTAATAA
>CAMWUB010000274.1 GCA_947177345.1 uncultured Ruminococcus sp.
ATATATGCGTATATGTAATATAAAAGGCGTTACTTATGTGAATAATATTCTTGTCGTAAATAAAAGTTATCCGTTACCGGAAGACTATAACCCGAAAAGTCTTACTGCTGATACGTTGAAAGCATTCCGGAAAATGTCGTGTTGTGCGAAAAAAGACGGCATACATCTTTGTATATATTCCGGCTTCCGTTCATATGAGTATCAGAATAATTTATATAATAATTATGTTTCGGTATATGGTCAGGAAGTAACGGATACTTTTTCAGCACGTGCAGGATATTCCGAACATCAGACCGGCATGGCTATAGATGTAAATTCTGCTGACGATTCTTTTGACGGTACTCCGGAAGCTCTCTGGTTAGCGGATAATTCTTGGAAATTCGGTTTTATAATCCGCTATCCGAAAGACAAACAACACATTACAGGTTATAAATACGAACCTTGGCACGTGCGATACGTCGGAACACAGACCGCAAGAAAATTATACTGTTCCGGACTTACTCTTGAAGAATATCTTGAAATTGATTCAGTATACAGATAAGATATTTTAATTAAAACAAACAGGAGATTTATCATGACTTTTGAAAAAAATTTTGAACGTTATCTTTTAAGAATAGAAAGAATACGCTGGCAGGCAGAAGGTTTTACAGAAGAAGCTACAAAAACTGCTCTTATAATGCCGTTTTTTTCGGTTTTAGGATATGATGTATTTGATACAAATGAATTTATGCCTGAATTTACTTGCGATGTTGCTACTAAAAAGGGCGAAAAAGTCGATTATGCCATATTGAAGGACGGTGAACCGATAATTATAATCGAAGCCAAAAGGGCAGGCATGAAATTACAGAAACAACAACAGGGTCAGCTTTTCAGATATTTTTCTACAAACCGGTGCAGAATAGCTATACTGACTAATGGTATTATATATCAGTTTTTCAGCGATTTGAATGCTCCGAATATAATGGATGATGAACCTTTTCTTTCGTTTAATATTTTTGAAGATGACCCATCTATATATATATCGTCAGTCAGACAGTTCTGCAAGGAAGAATTTGATATCCGGAATATTATTTCAAATGCTGTTTTTCAGAAATATGCTACAGTAGTCGAAAAAACACTGAGACAGGATTTAATTAATCCGAGTGACGAACTTGTGAAATATTTTTTGTCAAGACCGGATTTCAAAACCGGAAATCGTATAACTTCACAGATGATTGAAAAACATCGTGAAACTACAAGAAATGCTATGCATAAAATTTTCGGTATAAGTATACAGGAAGTACCAACCGAAACAAATAACTGTGAAGTTCAGACGGTTTCGCAAAGTAATGAATCTTCTTCAAAAAAATCAGAACCACAATCAGTAAAGAAAATATCTGAAAAGCTGAAAAATATCCTGAATGATATTATTCCTGATTTTTCTTTAGTTTCCGAAGATTTTGATGATTTCTGTCGACTTCATATATATACGACTTCAAATAAAAAAATGGGAAATGTTAAAATAATTAAATCTGATTTTTCTATACAATGGAAAAAAACAGGTAGTCCTAAAACATATATTTTACAATCAGAGGAAGACATAAAAAATTACATATAATCAGAAAGGATTAAAAAAAGTGAAATTATTACAGTGTTATGTTGATAATATAATTACAACCGCTCTCATGGAAGATATAAATTATATAGATGCTTCCGCAGATAATCTCATTCCGGAAGAACATAAGAGTTCCGCTTATTACGTTGCAAAGGATTCCGGTGTTGTATGCGGTATAGAAATCGCAAAACGAGTTTTTGACCTCGCAGGCGGTGACGTTGATTTTCAGATTCTTATAAAAGACGGCACGAAAGTAAATAAAGGCGACGTTATCGCACGTATGAACGGTAGTACTCTTACGCTTCTTAAGGGTGAGAGAACTGCTCTGAACATCTTACAGCATATGTCAGGAATCGCAACCGCTACAAACAAATGTGTGGAGCAGGTAGCCGGTACAAAGGCATCTGTTACCGATACAAGAAAAACTCTCCCTGGCTTACGTGCATTACAGAAATACGCTGTTACGGTAGGTGGCGGAAAAAATCATCGGTTTAACCTGTCCGATTGTGCTATGCTGAAAGACAATCACATAGACGCATACGGCGGAATAACTCCGGCTGTAACCGCACTCCGTGAAAAGATAGGTCATACGGTAAAGATTGAAGTTGAAGTCCGTACACTCGACGAACTCAAAGAGGCACTCGAAAATAAAGTTGAGATAATCATGCTTGATAATATGTCATATGACGATATGAAACAGGCTGTAGAAATTACTTCCGGACGTGCTTTACTGGAGGCTTCCGGAAATGTAACCGTTGAAAATATCCGTAAAGTAGCGGAAACCGGAGTTGATATAATTTCCCTCGGTGCGTTGACACACTCCGTCAAGTGTTTTGACATTTCCATGAAGATTAATAAATAAGGAGATAATATTATGAAAAAACTGATTAACAGAGTTATCGCAACAGTTTTGTCGGCTGTCTGCATGGTGGGAATGACCGTCAATGCGGATAGTTCAGATAATTTCATTATGGGTGATGCAAACGGTGACGGAAAATTTACTGTTTCTGATGTAATACTGTTTCAGAACTGGATTACTGGAAAAGATGTAACACTGAACGATTACAAGGCGTGTGACTTCTCTGAAGATGGCGTACTTGATATTTTTGACCTGTCCATGATGAAAAAAGAACTCTGTACCGATCACTTTAAACCATGTAAAAATACTATTAACGATGTTTTTGTGAATTATGTGGTAGTAGTAACCATTAAACAACAATATCCGAAACGTGTATGGACTGCCGAAGATTTCAGAGGCGTGGAAAATATTGATTATATACAAGATGTCACGCCACCGGCATGGAGCAGGCAGACTTTAGATATTTTCCTGAAAGAGCGTAGCAAAGAAAACGTACTGAAAATGATTCACGATATAGAAAGTCTGAACATTGAGGAAATCTATATGGTAAGACCTACAAGCTGGGAATCAGGTATCATATAATTAATAATATAAAGCAGTTTTCCTTAACCGGAAATTGCTTTTCTATGAAGATAAACAAATAATTTTAAAAATCAACATGAAAGACTTTTTATGTTGTTCAGATTTCAGGATTTTTCTGTTATAATATAAACATCAAATCAAAAAGGAGAAGCTGTAATGAAAAATCTTGATGCAGTCTATGCTGAAAAAATCGCTGAGGAATATTCTCAGAAATCCACTTCTAAAGTGGTTGCACTTAAAAAACTTGACCGCAAAGCTAAACAACCGGCAGAAATCTTTACTTATTCTTTCGGTATAGCAGGAGCTTTGATTCTCGGTACTGGTATGTGT
>CAMWUB010000275.1 GCA_947177345.1 uncultured Ruminococcus sp.
ATATTATATGAATTTTCAGTTATTGATTTTTTAATATTTATTTCAATACCATCTATTCTTTTTTCTAATATTTCCAGTTTCTGATATATATCTTCATTATAAAACTTGTTCACCTCCCTTACTCTGAAATAAGTATCAACAAGGACTTCATAAACCTCCCATGCCTTGTCAGTGTTTAGGCTCTTGGCATGAAGTAAAGCTCCTCTTTCCGTCCAAAGATAGAGAGTATTTACGTTTTTGGGCGAATACGCAATTTGCGTATTCGCTCTAAACTCTTTAAGAGTTTTACCTGTAAGACAATAAAAATGTTTGCCCTCTATAAAGCGTTCTCTGTTGCGTTTAAAGTTTTCCGAAATACGTCTGCTACTTGTGTTGTAAGCCTCGGCAAGCTGAGCAGTAGTAAGTACACGCTGTCCGTTCTGTTCAATGGGGGTAATCTGAAATTCTATCATTTGCAATACTCCTTTTTAAAATTTATTTGCAAAATACAATTATTTACACAGTATGAGGTTAAAAGAAAAAAAATTTTGCCATGCCTGAAAAAGACTTGACAAATCTGAAATCTTATGATATAATAAAACAGTCATAAGACAGACTAAGCCTTTTGTTGTGTATTCAGTTGTATTGCCAATTACTACTATAGCACAATGAAAGGCTTTTGTCAACCCTTTTCCAAAAAAATTTTCCAGAAATGTATTTTTTTACGTTTCGCTTGTAAATTTACATCCGAAGATGTCAATATATTTCATTGATTTTCTGAAATGAAACACGAGATATTAAGAGAATCAGAGAATAAACAAGAGAATTAAAGCGTTTCAATGATATATTTTTAAAAAAAGATGATTCCGGTCTTGACAAATGAAATTTTATAATGTATAATAACATCTGTCACTGTGCGGAAATGTTATTTTCTGCCGATACAGATTTTTTTAAGGAGGATTTTTTTATGTCAACTACACTGACTAAACCGGCTGATGTAAAGCGTACATGGTATATTCTCGACGCTGCCGGACAACCTCTCGGACGTGTTGCTTCAAAGGCTGCACATATTCTCAGAGGTAAACATAAGCCTACATTCACACCTAACGTTGATTGTGGTGACCATGTTATAGTTATCAACTGCGATAAGGCAGTTCTTACAGGTAAGAAACTCGAACAGAAAAAATATTACTGGCACACCGGCTGGATTGGTGGTCTCAAGTCCATTTCTTATAAGGACATGATGGCTAAACAGTCTGACCGTGCTATGATGATTGCCGTTGAGGGTATGCTTCCAAGCAATACACTCGGCAGAAACCAGCTCAAGAGACTCAGAACTTACAAGGGTGCTGAACACAAAAATTCTGCTCAGAAACCTGTTGTTTATGAATATTAATCAGGAGGTGCTTTATAATGTACGAATCAAAAGTTAAATACTACTACGGAACAGGTAGAAGAAAGCACTCCGTTGCAAGAGTAAGAATCTACCCCGGTTCTGGTAACGTGACAATAAACGGCAGAGGAATTGACGATTATTTCGGTCTTGAAACACTCAAGCTGATTGTACGTCAGCCTCTCGCACTCACAGATAGCCTCGATAAGTTCGATGTTGTATGTACAGTTGCAGGCGGTGGCGTAACAGGTCAGGCTGGTGCTATCAGACATGGTATTTCAAGAGCTTTACTTGAATTTGAACCTGAACTTCGTCCGGTTCTCAAGAAGGAAGGATTCCTCACCCGTGACCCACGTATGAAGGAAAGAAAGAAATATGGTCTCAAGGCTGCAAGACGTGCTCCGCAGTTCTCAAAGAGATAATTATTGCCCTTTCGGGCTTACTAAAAATCCCTGTTTTATGGTGTTTGTATTGTTTTGGAGCTTGCTAAAAAGGTATGAAATTATAACGGTAACTAACATATAACTAACGGGTAACTAACAAATTTTTAAGGCATTTGCCATTGTGGTGAGTGCCTTATTTGCATAAAAAGAAGGTTGAATATGAATAATCCAACTCCAAATCCAATAAAAGAATACTACATCGCTTATTTTGATACATTAGGCTATCAGGTTTTCTTTAAAGAAACACCTGAGAAAGCTCTTGAATTTCTTAACACAATACATTCGGTGATTACAAATACCATAAACTATGTACAATCGTTTAATGATTCTCCTTTAGTGTCTCAGCTTGCTAATATGCATATTCAATACAAAATCTTTTCTGATAACATTCTCTTATGTATCGAAGTTGGCAATGATGTCGAAAAAGAAAAATTGCGTGTCCTTACTTTTATGGATATAATTTCCGAGATACAAAGAAAATTCATTACTGAATATGGTCTGTTTCTAAGAGGCGGTTTTACTAAAGGGACAACGTCAATTAATGATGATTATATTTTTGGTGAGGGATTGATTGAAGCTGTGAAAATTGAAGAATCGACTTCACATCCAAGAATCGCAATTTCTGATAAGATTATCAATTTTTTACTACAGATACAGCTTTATACCAGCGAGGAAGCAGATAAAGGAATTTCAATTGAAAATCGAATTAAGAATGGTGAAAATGTCTCTAATGATGATATGATGTTCTATCAAAGAATGGTACAAATGGGTAATCAAGAGTTTTTGGAACACAATATATGTTCGAATTTGCTTTATAAATGTGATGACGATGTTTGGTGCTTATCATATTTATATTGTTTGGATGTTCGTTCCTATATACCCGAACAAACATTAGAACAGGTATTGGAAATAATGAAACAAGTATTGCCTACGGATTATGAAAAAATTCCCAAAAAATTTCCTAATATTGACTCAATACTGGATGCACATAGACGTATTGTTGAGCAGAAACTTGTGAAATATAGTAATTATACTGAATTTAACACTAACGACATTAAACGCTTTGAAGCTCAGGAAAAAGTATTGAAGAAATATGTTTGGTCTATGGTATATCATAATCATATGTGCGATAGATATAATAAGACTGAACATCGTATTAGATCACAGGGCAATTGTGAACGCAGATATATGAAACTTGTAATTCATGTATTGGATAAAGACGAAAATATCATTAACACATAACAAAATCCGCTGAGAGATTACTTTCTCAGCGGATTTTCTCATATCTTATTGATTGCATCAAGTAGCTCCTGCACATTAACGTGCGTATAGACCTTCTTCGTCAGCGACATAGCACCTGAATGACCGACAATTTTCTTTATCAGCGTAGGCGATACCTTTTTCTCGGTCATCATAGAGATACAAGTATGACGGGTATCATGCGGTTTGTGGGAGCAGTTTATCAGTTTCATGACAGGGGTCCAGTAGGAATCATAGTACTTGTTCTCATAGGAAAAATATGTTATAATAGAAATATGAAAGAAGAATA
>CAMWUB010000276.1 GCA_947177345.1 uncultured Ruminococcus sp.
TAAGATCGTCGGCAGCGGCAGATGGGTATAAGATACAGAATTAATACTTCTCGATGCTCCCACGCTTTTTGAAAGTAATGCAGATAAATTCTGTAGTGTTATTGTTTCAGTACTCGCTAAGCCTGAAATACGTCTGAAAAGAATAATAAACCGTGACAGTCTCACACCGGAGCAGGCACAGAATCGTATAAATTCACAGCATAACGACGAATTTTTTATTCAAAATTCGGATTATATAATAAATAATAACGGCTCACCGGACGAACTCGGCAAGGAAGTAACCGGACTTGTCGGAAAAATTCAGGGGGTGTTATCAGAATAAATTTTAATAAAAGGAGTGTTTTTTTATGGAAACATCAAAAGTACTTAAAGAAAAGCTGTTCATGAAAAGAAAAAACGCTGTTCACAGAATGAGTGAGGCAGAAATCGCTGAATGTGACAGTTTCTGTGAGGGCTATAAGGATTTCATGGACACCGCTAAAATCGAACGTGAAGCAGTAAATTATACTGTAGAACTTCTGAAAAATAACGGCTATATCGAGTATAAAACCGGTATGCCACTCAGAGCAGGTGACAAGATTTTCCGCAATAACAGGGGAAAATCTGTACTTATGGCGATAATCGGTACAGCACCGATTGAAGAGGGTGTTAAAATCTGTGCCGCCCATATAGATTCACCACGCCTTGACCTCAAACAGAATCCGCTTTACGAGGATAACGAAATGGCACTTTTCAAGACCCACTACTATGGCGGTATCAAGAAATATCAGTGGACGGCTATTCCGTTAGCACTTCATGGAGTTGTAATCAGAGCGAACGGCGAAAAAATAGCGGTAAATATCGGTGAGGACGAAAATGACCCTGTATTCTGCGTTACAGACCTGCTCCCACATCTTGCTAATGACCAGATGTCAAAAACGCTTGCAAAGGGAATCACCGGCGAACAGTTGAATATATTAATAGGTTCACGTCCGTTCCGTGACGACGAGGCAAGCGAGGCTGTAAAACTGAATATCATGAATATACTTCACGAAAAGTACGGAATAATCGAAGCTGATTTCATTTCCTCAGAACTGGAGGTAGTACCGGCATTCAAGGCACGTGACATAGGTTTTGACCGTAGCATGATAGGTGCATACGGTCACGACGATAAAGTATGTGCATATACGGCATTAATGGCGACGGTTGACTGTAATAATCCGGTACATACTGTTGTAACGGTACTCACCGACAAGGAAGAAACCGGTTCAGACGGTAACACCGGATTATGTTCAGCATATCTTGAATACTTCATAGCCGATATTGCGGAAACTTTAGGTTCAGACGGTAGGACAGTACTTTCCGCCTCTGAATGTCTGTCAGCGGACGTAAATGCGGCATTTGACCCGACTTTCCCTGAAGTAAATGAAAGACATAACTGTGCGTATATCAATAAGGGCGTATGTATCACGAAGTACACCGGAGCAAGAGGAAAATCAGGAACTTCAGACGCTTCCGCCGAATATACCGGAAGAATCCGTCGTTTAATGGATAGTCATAACGTAATATGGCAGACAGGTGAACTCGGTAAGGTAGATGCAGGCGGAGGCGGTACAGTAGCGGCGTATATCGCAAACCTGAACGTCGATACCATTGACATGGGCGTACCGGTACTTTCCATGCACGCACCGTTTGAGGTAGTTTCAAAGATTGATACCTATATGACGTACAAAGCATTTTCAGTATTCATAAACGATTAATTAAAAAAGTCCGGAAGTAATATTCCGGACTTTTTTTATAGTTCTGTCCATTCTATCCACTCCGTACGGCTCAGATTATTAATGAAAGATTCAGCACATATAACAGCATCAACAAGAGTTACAACGGATTCCGGCGGAGCAGTCCATTCCGTACCGCCTGCAATGAAAGTCACTTCTTTATTGACATCTCCTGTTGACTGAAATATATGACCGTTTTCGCTTTCAAAATAGTGAATACAAGCGTAATTTCCGTTTATAAGAATCGCAAGACACGGATAATTCTGACCGATACTTATTAATATATCGTCATTCAGACTGTTCATAATAAGTTTTTTGACTTCGCTTTTGCTCCGATATATTGTATCGCCGTTCATTGTGCTTACTGTTATATGAGGTCTGCTGTCGAGGTAAGTTTCCCATAGTTCATGACCTGTAAAATCAATATCCGGAGTGAAAGCACCATCGCCGGAACTTGCATAACTATCCGACAGAATAGCCACCGCACTTGCACACGCTACAAAAAGATTTTTACCCATACCGTCAAGAGAACGGCTTCCTATACTCCACCACTTATCAATTTTTCCTTTCCATTCTGTACTATGGAAAGTTATATGTACAATACAGTCTTCGGTAACGAAAGTATAATAATTTTCAGAATGATTTATTATACGGATATTTTTTAAATTTATTTCCTTGTCGGAATCTCGGAGGGTTTCAATAATATTCAGAATATCTTCCGCTGTGAAGTCTGGATTTTTTTCTGTGCTTACCTGAAAAGAACGGCTCATAATATTTACCTCTATATTTCCGAAAATGTATCAATTATTTTAATTTTTCCTGTAATATGTTTATTGAAATTTTCCAGTTCTTCCGCCGGAATCCATAACTCCTTATGATGTTTTGCACCTACTGTATGTACAGTAAAATTTTTAATATATTGGTCATTAACTTCAAATTTTGTGACATAACCTTTATGGTCGGCAGTTTTGGTATTCCATTTTTCAGCGATTTCACAAGCGTAATCATAGTTTAGTACCGGATAGAAAACAGGCTGTTCGGGAAGTCGTGGCGGAAATTTTTTGTAATCGCTACCGGCTATCAAATCAAGTTCCGCTGTGCCGACAGGTCTGTATAAAATCATAAAATCACTCCTCAATCTATGTACGATTCTTTCTGATTAAATTCGTCATCAATGTAAACGAATCTGCGGAAATCTTCATCAATGATAAGCAGATATGCACTGAAGAAGAAAAAATCGTCATAATCCCTTATAAAATCGTTGAAATTTCCGTAAATATAGATGTCAAAAATTTCCTCGCTACCCGAAAGAAAACACAGATAACAATTTCCATGTTGAGTTATCGGACTTTTTGGCAGTCGTGAAAAATCTACTCCCCAGTGAAACGGAATTTTTTCAATAAAATTTTCAATGCGATTTTTTTCGGTATCGTCGGCGAAACGGTATTTTTCCGGAAATTTTTCTACTTCCTCAATAATCTGCGATTTTGTTTTATCTATCTGGATTTCTTTAAGACGACGTTTATTTTCAGCGAGTTTCTGATTTAATAATTCTTTAAGTTCTTTGTCCAATTAATTCACC
>CAMWUB010000277.1 GCA_947177345.1 uncultured Ruminococcus sp.
TTAACACGCAAAACGCTAAATCAGGAATATTTATAAACATGTGCAGTCTCGAAACCGTCAAGAAGATGCTTCATTTTACCGAATGCAAGCCCCGTACCTTTTGCGACACAGTTCATAGCATCTTTTGCAACCCTGCATTTTATACCAAGTGTACGGTTTATAAGGTAGGAAAGTCCACCTAATAAAGCACCTCCTCCGGTGAGTAAAAGACCGTTATCATAAATATCGCCTACCAGTTCCGGCGGTGATTCTTCGAGTACTTTTCTTATAGCTTCCATGATAGCAAATGTATCATCTTCAACAGCCTTGAAAAGTTCGGTTTCGCTCAGAAGCACCTGCGAGGGCAGACCTTTTATAAGACTTCTGCCTTTTACAATAAATCTCACATCATTGGACGGGTCATAAAGATTACACAATCCTATTTTAACTTTTTCCGCTGTACGCTCACCAATAAGAAGTTTATACCTGTTCTGCATATATCTTATAATAGAACGGTCTATAGCATTTCCGGCGGTCTTTATGGTATGCGAAGATACAACGCCATTCATGGAAACTATAGCAATATCAGTAGTACCACCGCCTATATCTACAATCATATGTCCCTTTGCTTTGGTGATGTCGACTTCTGCACCAATCATAGCGGCGACAGGTTCCTGAATCAGATACACCTGACGAGCTCCGGCTATTCTGGCAGCATCGACTACCGCACGGCTTTCTATGTCAGTCACAAATGCCGGTACACATATTATTATACGTGGCTTTATAAGCTGATGTCCGGAAATTTTTATTATAAATTCACGTATCATACTTTTAGCAAGGTCATCATCTGAAATAACGCCGTCTGTTATCGGACGTGCCACATATATGTAATCCGGATTTCTGCCAATCATTTCATAAGCATCTTTGCCGACTGCTAAAACACGTTCTGTACGTGTATTGTAGGCTATAACGGACGGTTCACTTAAAACAACGCCTTTACTACCCATAGTTATGACTATATTTGAAGTTCCTAAATCTATACCAATATCATTATTTGACATTATTATTTCCTTTCATTGAATTTAAAACATATTCCTCAGATTTGTATAACGTTCTCTGCCTCTTACGTTATCAACCATTTTATTTATTAAGTATTCGTTTCCTATGATTATCAGAAGTTTTTTAGCACGTGTAACGGCTGTATAGAGTAAATTTCTATGATTAAGCATATCCATACCGTCCTGAACAGGTATTATAACAACTTCAAACTCGCACCCCTGACTTTTATGTACGGTTACGGCGTATGCAAGTTCAATCTGTACGAGCATTTCAAAAGGATATTCAGCTATTCTGCCATCGAAATCTATGACAGCCGTTTTATTTGAAAGATTTATACTTTTTATTTTTCCTATATCGCCGTTGAAAATACCCTTACCGGTTTCACCGTTTCTTTTCCATTCGATGTCATAATTATTGATATTCTGCATTACTTTGTCACCGGTTCTGAAAGTTCCGGAAATACTTGTATATTCAGGTTTTAAACCGTTCTGTGAATTTATTTCATTCTGAAGTATTCTGTTTATTTCACGAGTGCCGAGCATACCCTTACGTGATGGTGCTAATATCTGTATATCGTCAAAAGGTGAATAGCCATAAGCATTAGGAAGTCTTGTCTTGACGAGGTCAATAATAAGTCTGATTGCCGATTCACTTTCTGAACGTCTGAAGAAAAAGAAGTCATTGTCTTTCTGTGTTAAATCAGGATATTCACCAGTTACTATCTTATGTGCGTTTGTAACTATACAACTTTTCTGTGCCTGTCTGAATACTTCTTTTAATCGGATAACTTTTACAGCCTGTCCGTTTATTATGTCATAAAGAAGATTTCCGGCACTTACGGACGGTAACTGGTCACTGTCGCCGGTTATTATAAGTTTACATGAAGGTCTCATGGCACGGAGCAGGGAATTGAACAGAAGAACATCTACCATTGAAAATTCATCAACTACCACGGCATCACAGTTAAGAGGATTTTTTTCATTACGTGAGAAGTCGTTATCATTATCAGAACGTACTTCAAGAAGCCTGTGTATAGTCTTAGCGTCATGACCTGTTATATCTGCAAGACGTTTTGAAGCACGTCCGGTAGGAGCTGTGAGAACTACTTTCAGCCCTCTTTTTTCGAGTATTGATATTATGGCATTAAGAGTAGTAGTTTTTCCCGTACCAGGACCACCGGTAAGAATGAATATTTTTTGAGAAACAGCCATTTTTATAGCCTTACACTGTAATGATTCGTATTTTATATTATTTCTTGTTTCCTCGTCGGCGATAAACTTTTTACAATTAACGTTAATTTTTTCGGAACTCATTGAAAGTAATCTGTTATATATATATTCTTCAGCCTCATAGTATTCCGGAAGTGAAATATATGTTATATTTTCGTGGTCGTATATATATAAATCCGGTGTACCTGTAACTTCATTATACATGGAGGCTTTTTCTATTATTTCCATGACCTCGCTGAAACGTTCATCAGAATATATCTTCAGTTCATCACGTAAGCGGTCTGTAATAAATTTCAGAATCATACAGGAATGACCGTTACTGTCGGCATGGCGACGGAGTTCGTCGCTGATAAACGCAACAATACGTGAACTGAAATTTTTTTCAATACAATCCAGTTCACCGGCGATAGTATCAGCTTTTTTAAAATCAAGCCTTAAACTTCCGCTACACAGAATATATGGATTTTCTTTTACGCAGTCCAGAGATTCAACACCATATTCAAGATATATTTTCATGGCATCGCTGAACGGAATTTCATAATTTTTAAGAAAAGATACAAGATTCCGGAGTGCAAAAGCCTTTTTTATCTCTATAAGAATATTATCATATCTTTTTCCTGATATTTTCAGTTCTGCAAGACGTTCGGGTTCTTTTTCGAGTATTTCAAGTGTTTTATCGCCGAAACGGTTCACTATTTTGCCAGCCATTTTAACCCCTATACCCTTTATTGCTCCGGAAGAAAGATATTTTTCTATATTAAGAGCCGTATCAGGTAATTTTTCCTCATAGGATTCAATTTTAAACTGTGTTCCGAATCTGCTGTGAACAGTATAAGCACCAGTAATAACCAGAGTTTCACCCTCATGAATACTTCCTACTTCGCCGACTGCTGTCACAAGTTCACCGTTTGAGTCCATATCAAAAACGGTATATCCGTTTGTTTCGTTTCTGAATACTATGTTTTCTACCGTTCCTTCAATGCGTATCAATTGCTGTTCCATAAAAAAGACCTCCTGAATGTTTTACTATTCTATTATACTATGT
>CAMWUB010000278.1 GCA_947177345.1 uncultured Ruminococcus sp.
GGTACAGGACGTACCACCGGCAAACAGGGAAATACTTGCCTATCACGTTGCAGTAAACGCAATAATGGCAGGTTGTCCGCCGGAGTATATGCCGTTATGTATCGCTATTACAAGATGTTTTGCCAACGGTAATTTTTATAAATCACTGGCGAGTACGCACGGCTGGACACCTTACGTACTTGTAAGCGGTCCTATAGCAAGACAACTCGGTATTTCATATGACAACGGTATGATAAATCAGGAAGCTAACAAGTTGTTAGGTAGATTTGTTTCACTTGCTATGCTTAACCTCGCCGGATATAAAATAAAAGAAAACCGTATGGGTACATTCGGATATATGTTACCGATTGCATTTGCAGAAGATGAACAGGCTTGTATTGATATTGGCTGGAATCCCTATCACGTAGAAAAGGGTTATGACCTCAACACAAGCGTTATAACCTGTGGTTCTACACTTACGTGGGGAAATCCGATAGAAGTAGGTACAACAGACCCTGATAAAGCAATTCAGCTTCTTTCATGGGACGTTACCGAAAAACAACAGAACGGTCTTGGTAATACTAATCCTCGTGAGGCACGTATGATATGGCTGACAAAAAATGTCGCTGAAATCATTGCTAAAAATTGCGGTTCAAAGACGGAACTGAAAAATACCCTCATAGATACCGCACGTAGACCTTTATGGATGCGTGTATATGCACATTACTGGGCTAATACAGGTTCAAAAATCCATATGAATACCACTTTTGACCAGCATTACAACGACATAAAACAAGGAGCTTCCACAGAAAACGTTGAAAGGGATTACGTTTCACAGACACCAGTTCCGGAATGGCTTAAAGGTGTTGTACCATTTGATACAATAGATACAACACAGACTATCGAATCAAACAATACAGGGTTTGTAATAACCGGTGGTAACATAAGTAGTCAGATACAGATTATGCCTGGTGGTGATACCTGCTCATTTAATGTCAGTCTTCCACGTAACTGGGATTCTCTTGTCGCAAATGAGGGTTATAAACCGCTTAAAAATTATTATCTTTCGGAATAAAGTTTTTTTACAGAAATCAGAAAGGATTATATTATGAAATCAAAATATTTTAAACATATATTTTCTTCATTTTCTTCTCTTGTTATTGCAACAGTCTGTATGACTGCTAATTTTCCGGCATATTCCGCACTGAAAGACGGTTACGAAGATGAATACGAATCACAGGGAAAAACATATCAAAGTCTCAATATCCTTGAAGACCAGTATGATTTAATTGAACCTGAAAATAACAGATTTCCAGTAATTTCGCCGAGCAGTAAATATGATAAGTCCTACCCACCGTTATTTACCGGAACATACGGCGAAGTAGAAGAATATTTCAGGGAGCAGGGTATGACAGACGGTTTACCGATAGTACCGCCTACAAAGTTAAAAGCAGAAAAATTTATAGGTTATTCCTCATACGGTTATGATGATGTAGTAGCAACCATAAACGGAAGAAAAGTAAAAACATATCAGGTTACGGCAAATGCGATTATGGCAGGTTGTTCACCGGAACATCTTCCGATATGTATTGCATTTACCGAAGCTCTGAGTGACAGCAAGTATCTTGATTCGCTGAAATCAGGTAAACTTACTCCCATGATGTACGTAAATGGTCCGGTTGCTCATCAGATTGGTATAGATGATACACAGGGCATGACTACTGAAGAAGCTAATATCGCAATCGGACGTTTTATGGAACTCGCTCTTATAAATCTGGCAGGTATTCAGCGTACAAACGCTTTCGGAAATATACAGCCGTTGGTTTTTTCCGAAAATGACGAAAGCTGTATTAATATAGGCTGGAAACCTCATCATGTAGAAAAGGGCTATCAGCTTAATGATAATGTCATTACAGCTACATCATTTTCCATGTGGGGAAATAATGTAACACCGGCTACGGATTTACCGGAAGAAATTATGAAAGTTCTTGCATGGGATATTACAGAAAAAAATATTAACGCTCTCGGAAGTGCCTCAGCAGAAGATAATGCAGATACACACCGGCTTATATTTATTACAGAACCTGTTGCATCAGCTTTAGCGACAAAATATAAGTCTAAGGAATCACTCGAAAATGCTCTTGTTGAGAACGCAAGGAGACCGCTTTATATGCGTGCATATGCTTACTATTATGCGAATACAGACGGTTCACTTAATAAATCATTCGATGATATTTATAACGAACTTAAATATACTTCTTCGGAAGATGCAAAATATACAGCTTCTCCGTCTTGGCTGAATGGTATAACATACGCTGATATAGAGACAGTCGCAACAATGATAAAAGGTAATACTGATATAATCGTTACAGGTGACAATTCAAGAAATAAAGTTCAGGTTATGCCAGGGGGAATTTCCGTAACAAAAAAAGTTAAAATTTCTGATAACTGGGAAAAACTCGTTACAAGTGTGAATTATCCTGAAATAGATAACTATAATCTTTCAGAACAGGATAATACAATTACTCCGCCTGCAAACATACCGGCAGTTCTTACAGACGGTACATATCGTATTCTTGACCCTGTTTCAGGTTCAGCGAATCTTACAAGAGAGGGAAGATTATATTATGATTCCGAAAATATGACCCTTTATTATTATGCATATGGTGCATCAGGGAAAAAATCCGTAGTACTGGACAGTAATAAAGATTCCACATTCATTTCCTATCTGACAAATTCAGGGTATAACAGTTCATTTACCGTCAAGAACGGAAAATTTACTGATATAACTATCCGTTTTTCCTCTAATGAAAAGAAACTACGCAATAATACGATTGCTCTGACTGATAAGTCATTATCCGGAATCAATCTTACACTTCACGCAAATAACACACCTAACAGTAATGTTGCCGGTGGTATAGCAAAAGACGGTGCTACAATAGAATTATCATCTACAATAACTTCATATACAGTAAATCTTGACGGAGATATTATTATGGGTGATACAACAGATAAAAACTTCATTAAACTGAATGGTACAAAAATTACTGTCAACACATCTGCCGGAGCAGGTGCAACTACTATTATAGGTGCAAAAAATTCAGATGGTACTTTCAGGACAATGACATTCATAAACGGCGGTGACGGTACTTATACCATTACGTATAATACCGCAAATACATTATCAATTACTGATTCTGTTTTTTATCTGAAAGGTTCGTTTAATAATCAGGCATCAACAGAGGTATTCAATAAAACCGATAACAATGATATTATTAATGATGTATCTTAGTTTACTGATAGTATAT
>CAMWUB010000279.1 GCA_947177345.1 uncultured Ruminococcus sp.
GCCGATATTTCGAGCCGTCCGCAAAACCTAAACAGGTCGCCGAAACTATCGAAAAAGCACTTGAATTTTATTTCAAAAACAAACAGGAGTAAAAAATGAAAATAGGTCTGATTGACGTTGACGGACATCATTTTCCAAATATTCCGCTTATGAAATTATCCGCATGGCACAAGAAAAATGGTGACAGCGTAGAGTGGTATAACCCAACGTTATGCGGAAAAATGGATATTGTGTATATGTCAAAAATTTTCAGCTTTACAGACGATTATCCATTTCCGGTTTATGCCGACAAAATTGTAAAAAGCGGAAGTGGTTACGCAATAAAAGTCGTTGACGGAAAAGAAATTTATGACAAGTCCGCCGATGTCAATCTGCCTTACGAAATTGAACATATTTCCCCTGATTACAGCCTTTATCCCGACCTGACAAAAGATACTGCATACGGTTTTCTTACACGAGGCTGTCCACGAAATTGTGAATTTTGTCATGTCGGAATCAAGGAGGGAAAATGTTCCGTGAAAGTCGCTGATTTGTCGGAATTTTGGAACGGACAGAAAAATATTGTCCTTTGCGACCCTAATTTAATCGCCTGCAAAGATTGGAAAGATTTACTTCAGCAGCTGATTGACAGCAGGGCTTACATAGACATAAATCAGGGAATTGATATTCGTCTGATGACCGAAGAAAAGGCGGAAATTATCAGCCGTCTGAAAATAAAAAATATTCATTTTGCGTGGGACAAATATGAGGAAAAAGACGTAATACTGCCGAAATTGCAGATGTTCAAAAGCATCACAAACTGGAATTACAGAAAAATGACCGTGTTTGTTTTGGTCAATTTTGACACTACTTTTGAACAGGATTTGGAACGTGTTTACACTTTGCGTGATATGGGATTCAATCCGTACATTATGGTGTATAACAAGTCTGGAACGGAGCGAAAAAGCAATATCCGAAAACTGCAAAGATGGGTTAATAATCGTATTATTTTCCGTAGCGTTCCGACGTTTGACGAGTATTTAACAAAATAAAAAGGAGGAATTTTTATGCTTAGAATTACAATTCATGAACTTGACAAAATGCTCCGGCAACTCCGACCTCAAATTTGTGAGGTCATCGAAAAAACAGAATTTGAGGACTGCGATAATTTATTCACACTCAAGGATTCCGAAAAAATTAACAATCCCGATGAATTTCAGCTTATCGAGGAATACACGGACGCACTCTCTCACCTCTGCAACGCTTACCAGATTCTCGATTATCTGCACCGTCCGATTAGTGAGGAAAGTACGCTTTTTCTTAACTCTAATGGAAACTTTGAGTGCAGTTTTCACACGTTCCACTGTGGTGACAGAATCGAATTTTACATCTATGATGTGGAATATGAAAGTTACAAATGGTGCATAAGCCGTGTCGAACATGACGGCGAAAAATACTACATAGTACATCACAGAAACGTCGATATGAACGGTCTGCGTGTACGCAACAGAAAAAGGTGAAACTTATGATTTTACGTGATTATCAGCAGGAATGCGTTGACATAATTAACGGTACGGAAAGTGGTTCGTATCTGGTTTCAGTCGCTACAGGACTGGGAAAAACCGTGATTTTTTCGCACATAAAAAGACGTGGAAAAATGCTCATTTTGTCGCATCGTGAGGAACTTGTTTGGCAACCGGAAAAATATTTTGACTGCTCCTTTGGCGTGGAGCAGTCGAAAATTCACAGCAACGGTGAGGACGTAATTTCCGCAAGTGTGCAGTCGCTTGTAAGACGATTGAAAAATTTTTCGCCTGATGAATTTGACATAATTATCACTGACGAGGCTCACCACGCTGTCGCCAAGACGTACAGAAAAATTTACGATTATTTCAAACCACGTCTGCACGTCGGATTTACTGCTACTCCGAACCGTGGCGACAAAATAAAATTAGGTGGAATTTACAACAAAATCATTTTTCAGCGTGACTTGAAATGGGGTATCAAAAACAGCTATTTATCGGACATTCGCTGTATGACGGTTAATATCGGCTATAACTTGAGTGATGTTCATAAAAATCGTGACGACCTGAATATTGTTGAACTTTCAGATGCCGTCAATACTCCGATACAAAATCAGGCAGTTGCGGAGGCTTATAAAAAATACGCTGTCGGGCAGACCTTGATTTTCGCAACAACTGTAAAACACGCTGAAAACATTGCAAAACTGATTGACGGTGCGGTTGTTGTTTCGGCGGAAACTCCGAACAGAAATGAAATTATTCAGAAATTTACAAACCGTGAAATTCCGTGTATCGTGAACTGTATGGTATTCACGGAAGGCACTGATATGCCGTTGATTGAGACCGTAATTATCGCACGTCCGACAAGAAATGTAAGTCTTTATACGCAAATGGTCGGCAGAGGTTTAAGGCTGTATGACGGCAAAAAATCACTTCTTCTGATTGATTGTGTGGGTGTTACAGGAAAACTCGACATCTGCACTGCTCCGGATTTATTAGGCATTGATAAAATTCCTGAAAGTGTCAGAAAGAAAAAAATTAACGGAAAACTTCTCACGGAAATCGAATAAATTATCAACAATGAAGCCACAAAAATGCCGGATTGGAAAATAAATGCACAGCTGGTACAGATTTTTGAAACCGACGGAAAATACGATACTCACGGAATTAATTTTGTCATGTTGCCTAACGGTGACATGACCTGTTCCGTCGGTGATGGGCAGATTTTCAAGGTTTTTGCGGAGGATATGACCGGCAACAGCCATGCAGTTCTGGCTTATAAAAATAAGGTTTTTCAGGAAATTCAAACTGCTCCGATGCAGAAAATCCTTGATGAAATCTATCATATGTTAGTATGCGATTATCAGGAAAGCATTTCTCTGTGGGATTTAAAAAAAGTACAGCAATGGGGAGAAAATCCCGCAACAGATTCTCAAAAAAATATGATTCGTAAAAAAATGAAAAAAAGAGACCTCGAAAATATTGACATGGAAAACCTTACAAAATACGAGGCAAGCGTTCTGATTGGTCAGATTTTCGGATAGGAGTTTTTATAAAAAAAATGATTTTATCGCTCGCAATAACGGTTGTATTTCTTGCTTTTCCGACTGTTGTACACGCTGAGGAAATGCTTGCAAAAGACTACATAACGGCTGAAATATGGGAAGAAATCTGGTTAGGTAAAAGTTATGACGGGACAGAATTTCCGAAAACGTCATACAAGCATCATCTTCTTGAAAAATGGGTTGACGAAAATTACGGCGATGACGATTACGACTGGAC
>CAMWUB010000280.1 GCA_947177345.1 uncultured Ruminococcus sp.
GATTATAAAGGAGTATTTTATGGCTAAAATCAAGACTGCTGTTATATTCGGTGGTACGTCACGTGAATATGCCCTTTCACTTTCTTCTGCCGTTGATATTATAGCAAATATCCCGAAAGATAAATATGAAGTTATCTGTATAGGAATCACCCGAAAAGGCAGGTGGCTTTACTACCCTGGCGATGTTGAAGATATAGCTTCAGGAAAATGGGAATCTAACCCTGACTGCACTTCTGCTATACTTTCACCTGACCCGCTCCACCGTGGAATTATCATTCTTGAAAACGGTGAGGCTTCTATCCGGAAAATAGATGTTATTTTTCCGGTACTTCACGGTAAGGCAGGTGCTGACGGTACTATACAGGGACTTCTTGACCTTTCCGGCATAGCATACGTCGGAAACGGACTTCTTGCGGCGGCTTCATGTATGGATAAGTCACATACACATATGATTATGGACGATTTCAATATACAGACTGCTCCGTGGCGGTTGATTACTCAGCGTGAACTCAATGAACTTGACGAATCATGTGAAAAAATTTCCGCTGAACTCGGTTTTCCACTGATAGTCAAACCGGCAAACAGCGGTAGTGATGCCGGTACTGGTTTCGCTGATAATTATGAATCGCTTTTATCCGCTGTAAAAGTAGCATTCTCAAACGACAACAAAGTTATTGTTGAAAAATTTATAAAGGGCAGAAAACTTGAAGTTGCCGTATTCGGCTATGATTCGCCGATAGCCTCGGAAGTAGGCGAAATAACAGACAAATCACATACATATAATCCCAGTAATTTCAATGCTGTTTCCGGTGATGACCTTACTATACCTGCCGATTTACCGGATAAAATATGTCGTGAAATCCGTGATACTGCTGTGAACGCTTTCAAGGCTCTTAACTGTAAAGGGTTCGCAAGAGTTGATTTATTCCTTACCGATGACGGAAAAATCCTGTTAAATAAAATAGGTGTTGCCCCTGGTTTGAGAATAAACAGCGTTTTCCCTAAACTTATGAGTACTCTCGGTATGTCTTATCCTGCTCTTATGCATAATCTGCTTGACAGTGCCATTGAAAACGCTGAACGCAGTTACTAATTTATGAGGAGTTTTATTTTGAAAAAAAATCAGATTATTTCTTTATTAAGTGTTCAGACAGAAGACGGTGAACGTACAGAATCAGAATTATTTACAAATGCCGTCCTGAACTGTACTAAAAATAACAGTACTATCACATACGAAGATACCGAAGCAACCGGCTTTGAGGGTTCTGTCACGACGATAAAAATTATCAACGGCAGAGAAGCTACTATCATGCGGACAGGTTCTTCAAATTCGTTTCTTACTTTCGAGATAGGCAAAAAGCATTACTGTCAGTACGGAACGCCTTTCGGTATGTTACAAATGGGTATATATACTCACGCTATCGAAGATACCATACTTGAAAACGGCAGACTTTACATGAAATATACTCTTGATGTAAATGCTTCCACACTCTCGGACAACGAGATAACTATAACTATACCAGATTTCAGGAAAGGATAATAATATTATGGATTACATAAACAAAGCCTCTGACCAGCTCCGTCAGCTTATTTCGGAGGCTCTCGGAAAAACTATAGCTGACGGTACTTTTCCGGCTGTACCTCTGCCGGATTTCAATGTAGAAATTCCGGCTGATAAGTCGCATGGTGATTTTGCTTCTAATATAGCT
The DNA here is from genome assembly GCA_947177345.1 of uncultured Ruminococcus sp. Taxonomy (GTDB): domain Bacteria; phylum Bacillota; class Clostridia; order Oscillospirales; family Ruminococcaceae; genus Ruminococcus. The sequence continues at coordinate 1,710 of CAMWUB010000280.1, forward strand.
ATGGTATGTGCCAAGGCGTTCAGGACTGCACCACGCAAAATAGCTGAAACTCTCTGTGAAAAAATAGACCTCGGCGACTCTCTTTTTGAAAGGTGCGAAGTCGCTGGAGCAGGTTTCATGAATTTCTTCCTCTCACGGAAATGGTTTTCAGATGTCGTTAAAAACGTTCTCGAAGAAAAAGATTCCTACGGAAAAACTACTCTTGGCAACGGTAAGAAAATTCTTGTTGAATTTGTTTCCGCAAATCCCACAGGACCTATGCATATCGGTAACGCTCGTGGTGGTGCTATCGGCGATTGTCTCGTAAGCGTTCTACAGTGGGCTGGCTATCACGCTGAACGTGAATTTTATGTAAATGATGCCGGAAATCAGATTGAAAAATTCGGTAAGTCACTGTCATTAAGATATATGCAGTTATGTTCCTCAAAAGGTCAGCAGGTTATTTACGACTGCATGAGTGATACAGAAAAACTCTGCAATGATATATATTCACAAAGCGGTGAGGGTCAGGCTTTTGAAATGCCGGAAGATGTATATCTCGGCAGGGATATTATCGAACATACCGCTAACTACTACAAACAGCATCTCTTTGAACTCGAAAACGTCACCGAAGAAGAACGTCGCAAAGCTCTTGTTGATTATGCACTTCCATTAAATATAGCCGGTCTGGAGCGTGACCTGAAAAAATATCGTATTGTCTATGATACATGGTTCAGGGAGAGTAAATTACACGAATCCGGCGAAACTATGAAAATCGTGGATAAATTACGTGAAACCGGTCATACTTATGAACAGGACGGTGCAACGTGGTTTAAGGCTACTGACTTCGGTGTTGACAAGGATTTTGTACTTGTACGTGCCAACGGCATACCTACTTATGTAGTTCCTGATATTGCGTATCATTATGACAAACTTGTAACAAGAAATTTTGACAAGGCTGTTAATATTCTCGGTGCAGACCACCACGGCTATGTACCACGTCTTAAATCGGCACTGACTGCACTTGGCGTTGACGCTGATAAACTCGACGTTGTTCTTATGCAGATGGTAAGACTTGTACGTGACGGCGAAGTTGTCAAGCTCTCAAAGAGAAGCGGTAAGGCAATAACTCTTGTAACGCTCCTCGACGAAGTTCCGATAGATGCCGCAAGGTTCTATTTCAATCTCCGTGAAGCTAATTCACAGTTTGAATTTGATTTGGATTTAGCTGTTGAAAAATCCTCACAGAATCCTGTTTACTACGTTCAGTACGCACACGCAAGAATATGTAGCCTGCTTGCAAATCTCATGGCAGAGGGTATTGAAATTCCTGATTCCGCTAATCTCGATATTCTTGAAAATTCACGTGAAATAGAACTTATCAGACATCTTGCAACGCTCCCTAAGGAAATAAATATTTCCGCAAAGACTTATGACCCCTCAAAAATTACAAAATACGCTATTGACCTTGCAACGCTTTTCCACCGGTTCTATGATGCCTGCTCCGTTAAAAATGCTGAAACTCCGGAACTCATGAACGCAAGAATTTTACTTTGCATGGCTGTAAGGCAAGTACTCCGG
>CAMWUB010000281.1 GCA_947177345.1 uncultured Ruminococcus sp.
GCTTCTATGCGATTTATCCGTACATCATTTTCTTCAAAATCAATATTACTGTTTACTATTCGTGAATTTTGATTTTTTCTGAATTTATCGAACATATTCCGGACAGTTCGGGCATTACCGAAATCACCTATATGTTTTTCAGTTTCAATAATCTTCCGGAATTTATCAACAGCATCATCTGAAATAGTATAACCGTTATTCTGACAGTTTATCGAAAGAATTTCAACACATTCATCAACTGTATAATCCGGAAATTCTATAGTAGATGCTATAAGAGATTCAAAACCCGGATTTGATTTTTTAAGTCTTTTGATGTCGTTAGTATATCCTGCAAAGATTATACATGAATTATTTACACGGTCTTCCATAAACTGAAGTATTTCATTTACTGAATCTTCTTTGAAAGAACTTCCGGAATTATGACTATCAGGGTCGCTTGCCAGTGCGTATGCCTCATCAATGAGCAGGACACCGTTTATAGCTTTTTTGAGAGTTTCCGCCGTTTTTATGGAAGTCTGTCCAACATAACCGGCTATTAAGTCTTTTGCCGATATTTTAGTAAAATTTGCTGTTTTCAATGCACCCATCGCATACAGTGCAGATGCGAAAAGTTTACCGGCAGTAGTCTTACCAGTTCCGGGGTTTCCTGTAAACGCATAATGTCCGACTGCAATGGTGAAATTACTGTTTTTCCGACATCTTTTATTGAATTGTATCTGATTGTTTATGAAAATAATTTCCTGTTTAAGAGCTTCCAAACCTACATATTTTTCAAAACGTTTCATTACATCGTCAAGACTGCTGTTCTGTTTCTGAGTGCTTATTATTTCCCTGTATTCTGCCGGAATGTCCTCATATGTAAGTATGAATCTTTCTGTTTCCGGAATATTTTTTCCTACAAGTCTTTTTTTACGGTTACTTTCCATGTTTTCTATAAGTCTTTCAACAGCTCTGGCATTTCCGAAATCGGGATATATATCCCGTGTATCATACCAGTTTTTAAACAGAATCTTTATAAGTTCCTGACAATTATTAATCATTTCACGATTCTGTTTCAAAAGCATACGTTTCATGATTTCAAAAAGCTGTTCGTCGTTGTAATCCGGAAAATCAATAACCTGTACCCTTGATTCAATACCGGGGTCAATGCTCATGAAATTCTCATACTGTGAAGTATATACCGCAAATATTACCGTAAATTTTTCTTCTGTCATAGGATTCAGCATTGACCTGAGAGCCGTTTCACCGTATGGATTACCATGCAGATTATGGGCTTCATCTATAAATAAAAGTGCGTCCTTATCCTTGGCGATGTCTATTTTTTCCCGAAGAATGTCAACCGCATCATGTTGCAGAAGTGAAAAGGCATTTACCATTATTACATCTCTGCCACCCATAATCCTTGATATTCTGAAAAAATCCATGAGCAGGCGAGCTCCGGTAGTCTTACCAGTTCCGGGATTACCCCTGAATATCATATGACGAGGGCGTGGCGGTTCTCCGGTAATATCTCCATGTTGTATCTTGTATTCTTTTATCGTCATATCCTGAATATTTATCAGGTCTTTCATGAACTCAAAGCCTACATATTTTTCATCAATTTCCCTGAAAATATCGTTTATAGTCTGACTTCTTTCTTCTGTGAGAAGATTTCGGTCTTCTGCCGGAAAATCCTGTACAAGTATTGTTTTTGAATTTATGTCTCTTTTCTGTGCATTACCGATTACCTGCCAGCACCAATTTTCAGCGGTTCGGGCATTTGCGAACTTCCGCCGGTCTCTCGTCTGATATTTGGTAGTAATCCAGTTTTCAATATGCTCTTCTACTTCTTTTGAAAGTTTATAGTTTTTCTTTTCAAGATTAGATATGAAAATTTTCTGAAGTAATGCCGGTTTGTAATCCTCAATCAGAATTATATTGTCATCACCTTTGAAACGGCTTTCAAGTCCGGGGTCCATGTCAAATAAAGCCCTTACACCGTCGTGTGCGTCTATCTTGCTTAACGCATATCCGGCAAGTATCAGACAAAAATGTCTTCTTTTGTCGGTCATTGCCTGTACGATAGTTGTTATAGCTTCTTTTCTGTAATTGGCATTTGCGTTAGTCTGATTCTTGTCGCTTACATACAGATTATGTGCTTCGTCAATGAAGAGTACACCACCTTCTGCATCGTCGAGATACTTTGTTACTTTTTCCGGAGTTTCACCGATATGCTGACCTATAATGGTATTTCCGCTGACTTCTACAGTATGACCTATTTTAAGATAACCGGCATTATGAAGTATCTGTCCTATTAGCCTTGCAATAGTACTTTTTCCTACACCCGGATTACCCTCAAAAACAAAATGCGGAATACTTTTAGGATTTTCTTCAGTTTCTTCGGTAACTCTAAGTATATCAAGACTGACATCTTTTTCCGTGGAATCATCATCTGTGTTTTTATTCGTAGCCTTAAATTCCGCACTGCTGAATCTTTTATATACTTTTTCCCAGCCCTCTTTATTGAGTTCTTCCAACGGGTCTTTGTGTGATATATCGGTACTTTCGTATATTACGGATATGTCACTTGCTTTTATCCCGACATTTTTTTCAGAAGATTTATTCATATATTCTGAAATCTGTGTTTTTATGTTAAAAAGTGTACATTTTCTGTTTTTATCGTTTCTGCTGAAAAACAGAATCTGTTCAGCTATTTTATCTTCATGTAACTGAGAATAGCGGAGAAATTTTCCGTTACCGTTTCCGACAATTTTCAGGTATCTGAGCATATATAAAATTTCGTCTATATCGGGTAATCCGATATAAAAACAGCGTTGTCTGTTAAAGACCGGAAGACCTGTTCCACAGCCGATACTTTCAAGAAAGATATTTGAAAGTCCGGCATTGCTTATATGGCTTGCCAGTGCAGAAAGGTCAGCACTGTTTGAAACGTCATTGTTATGTAACATGATAATTATGTTATCGTCGGAAGTTTTATAATCACCAAATTCCATTGACGAAAAATAAACTCTGTATTTTCTTAGAATTTCAGGTGGTGATGCATTAAGAAAATCAACGACGTTCCGGAATATTACTGCTGTTTTTATATTTTTGTCACTCATATAAGCATAAACTTCAGTATAGAAATTAACTTCAGTAATTTCACGCTGGATATGTGTAATATGAGCATCTTTATTACCCTGATTTTCGGATTCAGGTATATTTTCTTCAGTTTCGGGATTCTCTGGAGTTTCCGTATTTTTCTGAGGAGTTACAACATCATTATGAT
>CAMWUB010000282.1 GCA_947177345.1 uncultured Ruminococcus sp.
AAGCAATACTCGCCGACTGATTAAGATTCAAGGAAGATAAAAAATTATTACGGAAAAAATTTTCAGAAATAAGAAAAAATATTCCGTACAAATCTGAAAAAGATATACTCATAAAGAATATTTTTCTTGAAAATTCCGTGAATGCCGATACTATATTGATATATGCGTCATTTGGTACTGAAATTGATACTTTTTCCATAGCGGAAGAACTCCTGAAAACCCATATTACAGCGTTTCCGGTATCTCATGATAACGGTATTATGACATTTCATGTAATCCATAATCTCGAAGAACTCCATAAGGGCAGGTATGGCATATATGAACCTGATGTTATACTTCCGCAACCGGAAATAACTGATAATACTATATGCATACTCCCCGGACTTGCTTTCACACCGGACGGCTACCGGCTCGGATATGGTGGCGGATATTATGACAGATTTCTTGAAAAATATCCGCAGATAAATAAAACTGCCCTCGCTTATGAGGAACTTATTACTGAAAATCTGCCTGTAATGTCGCATGACGTGAGGGCTGATTATATTGTTACTCCAGAAAGGACGGTATTCTGTCATGCAGAAAAAAAATGACAATGACATTTTCAATGAAGACATCACAGACAACAACAACGAAAATTTAACAGAAGAATCCGACATCATGGCTGACGACTATGAAGAAAATTACGAACCTGAACCGAAAGAAGTTCGGGAAATGCCTCGTAAACGCAAGAAGAAGAAAAAAAGGAGACGTAGCCGACTCCCCGGTATTATAATTCTTACAACTTTTGTGTTTGCGGTTTCGATATGCCTTTCACTTGTTATAATAGCATTCGGCAGGGATATGTTAGGCATAGGAAAAAGCGACAGTACACATCTTATAGTCATTCCGGAGGGTGCTACAACTGTCGATATATCGGAAATTCTTAAAGATGAGGGTATTATAAAATCACCTGAATGTTTCCAGTTATTCAGCCGTCTGAGGAAATCAGATTCAAGCTATATTGCCGGTGAACACTTTGTACGTCCTAATATGGCTTACGAAACTATTATAACTGAACTTACTTCCATAGAAGAGGCTGAACAGCAGGAAACAGTTGAAGTAACATTCCCTGAGGGCTGTACGATTTCCGAAGCCGGATACATTCTTGAAGAAAATCATGTATGTTCAGCAGATGACTTTATTTTCTATTTCAATTCCGCTGGTCTCGGATTTTCATTTGAAAACAGACTTCCTACCGATACATCGCTTAAATTCTACAAAATGGAGGGTTATTTATTCCCTGATACCTATTTCTTCTATGAAAATATGAGTCCGGAGCAGGTATGTCAGAAAATATATCTTAACTTCGATAACAAGATGACACCCGAAAGATACGCAAAAATGGAAAGCCTCGGTTTATCTCTTGACGAACTTGTGACATTTGCTTCTATTGTACAGAGAGAAGCAGCAAATACTGATACTATGTTATATGTTGCGTCAGTTTTCTGGAACAGATTAAGAAACCCCGGATATTTCCCGTTATTGCAATCAGACCCGACTTCTAACTATTCTGAATTTGTAAGTGCTAAAATGGATGTGTATGATAAGACTATTGTTGATTCCTATGATACATATAAAAGCCCCGGACTTCCCCCAGGAGCTATATGTAATCCGGGAATCGAAGCTATCGACGCTGTACTTGAAAATGTCGAAAGTAATTATTATTACTTCATAGCAAATATCTATACAGGTCAGACTTATTTTTCCGAAACTCTTGAAGAACATGAATCATATCAGGAAATGGTAGAAAATCAGGTTGACGAATATCTTATAGCCTCACGTGAAGCAGAAAGAGAAGCCGAAAAAGAAAAGGCTGAAAGAGAGGCTCAGCAGAATGCGGAATCTTGAAGTACTTTCACCGGCAGGCGATTATGAACGTTTTAACGCCTGTATAAATTATGGTGCTGATGCTGTCTATCTCGGACGGAAACAATTTGGTATGCGGTCATCACCTATGAATTTTGATTTTATACAGCTTGTTGAGGCTGTAAAATCTGCACACGTAAAGGGAATCAAAGTATATCTGACTTGTAATACACTCCCACGCAATAACGAAATACCACAGTTTGAACAGTTCGTAAATGAGGCGGTAGAAGCCGGTGTTGATGCCCTTATAGTCGCTGATATAGGACTTCTTGCACTTATAAAGAAATACGCTCCCGATATGGAAATACACGTTTCCACACAGACAGGTATTGTAAATTACGTCACTGCACGTGAACTGTATAATATGGGGGCAAAAAGAATAGTACTCGCACGGGAACTCACACTCGATGAAATAGCTGAAATCCGTGCCAAAACAAATCCGGATATGGAAATAGAAACTTTTGTACATGGTGCTATGTGTGTATCGTTTTCCGGAAGATGTCTGTTATCACAGTATCTTGTCAACCGTGATGCCAATCGTGGTGAATGTGCCCAGCCGTGCCGGTGGGGTTATCATCTTGTCGAAGAAAAACGTCCGAATGAATTTTTTCCGGTATTCGAGGACGAAAAGGGAACTTATATTCTTAACGCCAAAGATATGTGCATGATTGAACATATTGACAAACTCGCACAGGCAGGTGTGGACAGTCTTAAAATAGAGGGTCGTGCCAAATCCGCATATTATGTTACGGTAGTAACAAACGCTTACAGAATGGCAGTCGATGAATATTATAAAAATCCTGATAACTTTGCACTTCCGGACTGGATAAGAGATGAAGTTTACAAAGTAAGTCACCGGAAATACTGTAACGGATTTTTCTTTGGTACTCCCGAAAACTCGCAATATTACGAAAACAGCGGTTATATACGTAATTACGATGTTGTAGCGGTTGTCGAAAAATGCGTAAACGGTACAGTATTCTGTACACAACGTAACAGATTTTTTGCCGGTGATACTGTTGAATTACTCGCACCATCTCAGAAACCGGTTACTTTAACTCTTGATACTCTCTATGATGAAAACGGTGCGGAAATTCAGACCGCTAATCATGCTATGATGAAATTTTCATTTAAATCTGATTTGATTTTCCCGTCCGGAACTGTTATCAGAAAGGCAACGGATTAATTTTAAATTAACACGCCAAATACAAAAAATAAAAAAGGAGCAGGTTTTTTTAATACCTGCTCCTTGTTGTTTTGTTATGAATTTTTATCAACTTCGTGGAATTTTTTAAGATTACCGATTTTTTCGTTTCTTTCGTCGAGAACCTTTTCAACATCTGACCATTCAAGCCCC